>DQLG01000655.1 GCA_015660315.1 Candidatus Latescibacterota bacterium | reverse complement strand
GTCGGCTGCTATCACGCGGCGAATCGTTGCGATACAGGCTTCTTCCGGGTGTAGGCCTTGGCGCATGTATTCTACGACCAAAAACGAGGCGCAATAGCGCATGACATTCTCACCCAGACCTGTGGCGCCGGCCGCGCCGTTCTCGCCGTCGACATAGAGTCCACTGCCGATGATCGGCGAATCGCCGACGCGCCCCGGCAGTTTATAACCCCAACCGCTGGTCGAGCAGCCGCCAGCGAGGTGCCCCGTGCTGTCAAGGCCGAGCAGTGCGATGGTATCGTGGTTGTCCGGTGGATGATTTCGCACGCGCCATTGTTCCCATTCGGCACGCCTTTCCTCGGTCAGCAGTTCGACGCTGGCGAAGCCCTGCGCAAGCGCGAATTGCCGCGCGCCGTCACCGGCGAGCATCACGTGCTTGGTGTTGTCCATCACGCGACGGGCGACGGAGATTGGATGCAAGATGCCCTCGATGGCGGCGACGCTGCCAGCGCGCTGGCCCTCGCCGTCCATAATACAGGCGTCGAGCTGGACTACGCCTGCCGCATTGGGGATGCCGCCGATACCGACCGAAGGGTTGCTGGCATCGGCTTCGGCTACGTGGATACCTTGTTCGACTGCGTCGAGTATGGAGCCGCCTTCTTGGAAGACTTTAAGTGATTGCTCGTTGGCCGGTTTGCCGAAAGGCCAGGTGGAAACGAATAGCGGGCGATCGGCGCTCATAGACTCATCCTTCGCGGCATGGGTTGCATCGGCCAAAGCCAGTCCGCCGGCGGCAAGGGCGGTTGTTTGCATAAATTCTCGACGGGTGATGCTCATTCTTTATTATCGTCATCGTTGTCCTTATAAGCGATGGCGGCGATTTCGACCTTGAAGTCAAAGACGATTTGTGCACCACCAGTGCAGGCGCGAGCGGGAAATTGTTTTTTAAAATAGGAGGCGTAGGCCTTGTTCATCTGGTGGTAATCTTCGATATCGTTGAGCCAGACGGTTACGCTGACGAGGTCGTCGTAGCTATAATCGTGTTCTTCGAGGATGCGGCCGAGGTTTTTCATGATCTGGTGGGTTTCGGTCCCAACCGACTCCTTGACGTCTTTGCCGTCGGCAGTGCGGGCTATTTGTCCGCTGATAAAGAGAAAGTCATCGGCCTGGCGGGCGGCGCTGAAGGGCAGGGTTTTGATGGCGACGGCTTCCTGGGCGGTGGCGGCAGATGATATAAATAGGGCGCAAGCCAGGGCTGTTGTAAGCAGGTATCTCATGATGATAGCTCCTTGAGCTAGGTAGATTGGCGGTGTCCGTTTTTATTTTGACGGTTAATAAAGGGAATGCGGGAGGCTGCGACAACAAGCTGTTGATCGTCGTGTCCGTTTTACTTTTGATTGATGATCCGTGGGAGAGGGGCTATACTAAGCGCAGATTATTCTGTGAAGGGAAACTATGGAACGACGAACTTTTGTGAAGAGTTTGGCGTCGACCGTTGCCGTGGCGCAAATTTTGCCCGGGGCGACCGAGGCGCTGGAGCAGCAAGTCACGCGTTTGCAGACAGCTATGAGTGCGGCCGTCGATGATGCCAAACTGTGGCGGCGGGTGCGGCAGGAATTTACGCTCAACCCGGGTTTGGTGCATTTCAACTGCGGCAGTGTCGGCGCCACGCCGCGTCTGGTCGTCGACGCGATGGCCAATTTCACGCGCGAGCTGGAGGCCGATCCCTATCACAATGAGTGGGGTGGCCTGGGAGCCGGGCAGGAAGCGGTGCGCGAGAAGGCGGCGGAATTTATCGGGGCCTCGCTCGATGAGGTGGCGCTGACACGCAATACGACCGAAGGCATGAATCTGGTCGCCACCGGGCTCAACTTACAAAAGGGCGACGAGATTCTGACGACGAATCACGAGCATGGCGGTGGTATGGTCTGCTGGCAATATCTGGCTAAACACCATGGCGTCAAGATGCGCTATGTACAGATGCCGAACCCGGTAAAGAACAAGGCAGACATCCTGGAGCGCATCGAACGGCATATCAACAAGCGCACGCGCGTATGCAGCTTTAGCCACATCGACACGATAACGGGTCTGCAGATGCCGCTGGCCGAAATTGCCGCGATTACCCGCCCCAAGGGCATTATCTTCGTCTGTGACGGGGCACAGGCACCAGGTATGTTAGATGTCGATGTCAAGGCGTTGGGCGTCGATACTTATGCCTCTTCGAGTCATAAATGGATGTTGGCGCCGAAAGGCACAGGGCTGCTCTATATTCGCAAGGAAATACAGGACCGTGTCCATCCCATCATGCTCTATTCGGGTTATGGCGTGTACTCCGGATCTTCGGGCACGCGCAATGTGTCGCAGATTCTCGGGCATGGTATAGCGATGGATTTTCACAACGCGATCGGTCGGTCGCGTATCGAAGCTCGATGTCGGCATTTGAGTCGCTTAGTGCGCGATCGCTTGCGCGATATACCGGCGCTGACGCTATTGACCCCCGAACAAGAAGAGCTGTCTTCGGGGGTGGTGACCTTTGCGCTCGACCCCGCAAGAGGCGATCGCGGTGAGATCGTCAAGCGTTTCTGGAACGAGCACAATATGATTCTCAAACCGGCGCAGGGGACCTATGCCTATGTGCCCGAAGAGCATGTCAAAGGGCCACATGCCCACTATAATCCGATCCGTATCTCGACGCATATCTTTAATAGCGAAGACGAGGTTGAGAAGATGGCGGGACTGATGAAGAAGATGTTGGCCTGAGGTCGGGGGATTCAGAACGGAGAAGGGCCGCCGATGTATACCGGCGGCCCTTCTCCGTTTATGCCGGTTTAGTTTGCATAGACCACCGACTGGTTGTACGGAATAATCAGCGGCTCGACGCCTTGCAGTCCAGCGGCCCATTCCTGTGGGTCGTAGTCGCGGCTGACGAAGCAGGAGTAGTGGGTCGGGCTCGCCGTTTTGAGGCCCAGCGCCGAGGCGATCTTGGCCGAGCCGTCAAAGAAGGGGAACTCGCCTTCTTTGGGGTGGTTGGTCAGAAAGCCAATATCGGGTTTTAGTTCGCGGATCGGTGCCAATAGCTCTTCGTGATTGCCAAAAGTGTTGACTGGATCACCGGAGATGTAGATGCGGACGCCGCCGGCTTCGACCACATAGCCGAGATGGTTGACGTCGGGCGGATCAATGCCGTCGTCGGGCAGGCCGGCGGGTGGTTTGGCGTAGACGGTGTGCGCCGTCATCGTGCCTAATTCGGCGGTGTCGCCGGCGGTGACGGTCACCGCGTTATTGTCGATATTTGACGCGCGGATGTGCTTAATACTTTCTTCTGGCCCGACAAAATGCACGTCCGGATAAGTGCCGACGATGCGTTCGATTGATTCGATACAGGTGTGGTCGCCGTGATCGTGCGTCAAGAGCACGTAGTCGGTGCGCAAGGACTCTTCATTGAGTGGCGGACGCGCGTGTACAAAACGGTCGGCGGGGCGTTCGCGCGGGTAGTAGGGATCGACCTGCACGATGGTGCCCTGGGGGTCTTTGAGTCCCAAAGTGCTCTGGCCGAACCAGTGGATGCCAACGGAACCTTCGGGGACGACGATGTCTGCAAACGGGTGCATGCTGTTTCTCCATATATAATAAAGCCGGGTTGCGGCTCGGCGAGTGTTCTGTATTTTCCGTTAAGATATACGGTAGAGTTGGTAAGGACAAATTGGGAGGAAGTTATGCAACGACTCGCGTTTATGATGCATATAAAAGAAGGCTGCGCGGCCGAATATGAGAAGCGCCACGACGAGATCTGGCCGGAGTTGGTCGAATTGCTCAATAGCTCCGGTGTGCAAAACTACAGCATTTTCCTGCACGGGCTGACGCTTTTTGCCTATTTGGAGACGGAAGACCCGGCGGCGATAGATACGATGAAGGACAATGAGCTGACCTGGAAGTGGTGGCGCTATATGGAACCCTTGATGGAGTGCAACGAGGATGCATCGCCCGTGATCGAAGTAATCCCCCAGGTCTTTCATATGGATTAGGCATGAGTAAAACTACACTTTTCGATACTTCATACCAGCGCCGCAAGTTGGAGCTGCTCGATTTGTTACTCACGCGGCTCAGGCCGATCTATACGCTGGAAGAGATCGAGGCGCTCAGAATAGACGCGGTCGACCGGCAAATCCTCTCACAGCGTTCGGGGCGCGGCTTCGTCGATCGCGACTTGCTGGAGACGGTGTTGGGCAATCTGCTTGAATGCGTTGCGCCCGGATCGCACAACGCCCTTGGCCCGGAGCACCAGAAGCAGGAGTTGGATGAGGCCATCGGCGAGATCGCCGACCAGCTTTACGCGATGATCGCCCAGTCGTATTTGGCAGTGGGTGAGGATGAAGACGCCGAAGAAAAGGCATTGATGAGCACCTTCGGTTTATTGTGGGAGCTACCCGAACTCAAGACCCGCGCCCGTTGGAACCGCTTCGCCTCGCTCAGGGACCCGGCGGTCTGGGACGCGTATCTGCTCGACAACTGCAACCTCACCCAGGAACAGTTGTTGGAAATCGATTTCCCGGCCGAGTTGGAAGAGACGATTCGCCGCCG
>DQLG01000699.1 GCA_015660315.1 Candidatus Latescibacterota bacterium | reverse complement strand
CCTCGTTACTATCATTACCCCGCACAATACCCACGCCAAGCTGGCGGTGCAGTGCCTCAACGCGGGGGTAAACGTGGTCTGCGAAAAACCGCTGGCGATCACCAGCGCCGAGGTCAAGCAGATGCTGGCTGCTGCTAAGAAGAAGAAGGTGATGATCTCCACTTTTCACAACCGGCGTTGGGACGGCGACTTCGTGGTCTTGCGCGATCTGATCCGCAAGGAAAAGATCATTGGCCGAGTCTTTCGTATCGAAGCCGGTTTTTTTGGCTATGGCGAGCAGGGGACCTGGTGGCGATCGAACAAAGAAGTCTCGGGTGGGGCCATCTACGACTGGGGTGCGCATTTCACCGACTGGATCTTGAATATCATCACTGATCCGGTCGATTGGGTCAGCGGTTATCAGGTCAAAAACCACGAGTGGAGTAAATACGATAATGAGGACCACTCCGAGTATACGGTGCGCTTTAAGGGCGGTTGCACCGCGACCTTGACGATGTCGAATCTGTCGATGAGCCCCAGGCCGCGCTGGCGGATACTCGGCGAAAAAGGGTCGATCGAGGATGTCGGCGGCAAATACCTGGTCAAGACAATCGTCAATGGCCGGCAGATGAGCACCGAAGTGCCCTTCGCCGAATCCAATTGGGATGCCTATTACGAGAATGTCTACAAGCATTTGATGGGCCGCGCCAAACTGGTGATAACCCCCGAGTCCGCAGGCCGAGTAATTGGCGTACTGGAAGCGGCTAATATATCGGCCGCGCGCGGGTCACAACCGGTCAAACCCGCTTTTGCCTGAGCCGGAATTACCTACCTTGGATTCGGCGCAAGCCCAGGCCCTGTCGCCATTATTGGGCATTGGCTGTCGTTCCGGCGATACCGTTATCGGTCTTTCGTCCGTGCGCCGGGCGGGCAAATTGGCCTTTGTCTTTGCCAGCGGGGATTTGGCGGTGCGCACCCTGCGCGAACTGGCGGGGTTAACTACGCGTGGCGTACGAGTATATCTAGTCGAAGATTTTTCCGCTCTGACCAAGAGTTTTGGCCGCGCCGACGCCCAGGTGGTGGCCGTCGCGCGCGGCGACTTGGCCAAGGGCCTGGCCAAACGTTTAAAGGGAGATAAAAAATGATCCTTGCCGAGATGACCTCGCCAGAAATAGACGCTCTGCCGCGCGATATCGTAGTGCTGATGCCAGTGGCTTCTTGCGAACAGCACAGTTTACACTTGCCGGTGTTTACCGATTCGATGATCGGCGGCGAAGTCGCCCGCCGGGTGCACGAGCGGGTGCCCGACGACGTGTTGGTGCTGCCAGTGCAATGGCTGGGCTATTCGCAGCACCACATCCGTTATCCAGGCACGATCAGTGCGATATCCGAAACGCATTTATTGTTAATGATGGATATTGTCGCTTCGATGGTCGGTTATGGTTTCAAGAAAATCCTGATACAAAACAGCCACGGCGGCAATGGCCCCAATATTTCGGTGTTGTTGCAAAGACTGATGGAGCGCTATGGCGACGAGCAGATCGAGTTCTACTCGCGCTGGGCTTGGGCTGGCGGCGACAAGCTCGACGAGATCCGCACGTTGGGCGGTGGCGGCTCGGGGCATGCGGGCGAAACCGAGACCTCGATGGTTCTGGCGATGCGTCCGGACCTGGTGCGCACGGATCGCCTCGACCCCGACGGGGAACGCGAGGGCATGCGGGTGCCGGGCGCTGCTGCCTATCATCGTTTTGACCAGCGCACGCAACACGGCGGCGTCGGTGATCCGCGGCCGTCGACGGCAAAACAGGGCCAGGCGCTGCTCAATGCTTCCGCCGACGAGGTGGCCGAAGCGGTGCGGCAGATCAGGGAGTTAAAACCTTTTAACTAAGCTGTCGTGAAACCTGATGTAATCCTGATGTAATAAAGCGCTCATCTATGCAGGTGAGCGCTTTATTTGCTGCGCTTGCAGGCAGATGCCCAACAGGCTACGAGGAAGCTGCTCTTGTTGCGATGACGCGCCCATTTTGTAGTAGGCGATGGGGAAGCGGTTGACATGGTTTCGGGCGGAATCTATTTTGGCTAGTAGATCTTGCCAACCTATGGTCTCTACTGTGATTTAGAGGCTCAAGGCCGCGGGGAACCGACCTGCGGCCCTTCCCTTATATAATGCAGACAATAGCACCAAGCCCCCGATTATTAGAAACTCCGCCCGAGGCCGTGCGCACCGTGTTAACGGATCGCTTACCCGCGGGCGAAGAGGTCTTGATCCAGGTCGTTACGGATCCGACGGCGGAGCGTGCCTATGGTGCGCAATGGATTGCCGTGACGGCTGAACGCGTGATCATCGTGCCTGTTGAGGGGAACGATGCAGTGGTGGAAGTAGCCGTCGACAAGATCAAGCTGGCGCGGACTGAGCCCTTGGTCGGTGGCGGCCGACTCGAGATCGAACAAGAGGCGGCCCCGACGCTTTTGCTGCCTTATTCCGGCGCCCTGTCTGGCAAGTTTTCGGAAGTAGCTCGCGGTATAGAACAACTGCGCAAGGGCGAGGTTTTCTTTATCAACGCCAAACTCGACCGTACCCGTTGCGAAAAGTGCGATCGCCTACTCCCGGAAAAAAACGGCATTTGCCCCGCGTGCATCAGAAAACTCGCGACCCTCAAACGCATCGCCTCGTTTATGGTCCCCTACAAGGGCCGGGCGGCGATATTGGCGGTTGCCTCGGTCGCGACGACGGCGGCGGAGCTGATGCCACCTTTGGTGACCAGGCGTCTGGTCGACGATGTCTTGGCGCCAATGGTGGGCAGTAATCTCAAGATCGAAGACCGCTACGATCTGTTGGGTATGTTGGTGTTGGCCTTGGTCGGGGTCAGGATCTGGAGTTGGGGCGCCGAGTTGGTGCACCATTGGTTGGTGGCGTGGCTAGGAGCTAGGGTGACGACGGATATTCGCGCATTGCTCTATCGCCGGCTGGAGATGCTTTCGCTGCAATTTTACGACAAGCGGTCAATCGGCGGCTTGATTTCTAGGGTATCGCGCGATGCCGAGATGATGCAGGATTTCCTCGTCGACGGTCTGCCCTACCTGATCATTGAAGGTCTGATGGTGATCGGCATACTAGGCTTTCTGTTTTCGATGAGTTGGAAGATCACCCTGTTGATCATGATACCGGTGCCGCTGCTTTTGCTCTGGAGCATTTTTTTTTGGCGGCGGATGCGGTGGATCTTCCGCAAATGGCACCATGGCTGGTCACAGCTCAGCGGCCGGCTCAATGAGGCGCTGCACGGGATCCGGGTCGTTAAGGCTTTTGCGCAAGAGCATCGCGAGATCGAGGCCTTTACAGAGCACAATGAATATTTAGCCGTCTCCGGGCGACGCGCTGCCCGCAATTGGTTCGTCTTGTGGTCGACGATGAGCTTGGCCACGGGTTTGGGTATTCTCATTGTCTGGTATTTCGGAGGCGCTGAAGTGCTGCGCGGCGAACTGACCTTGGGTACCCTAATGGCGATCTACTACTATATGTGGCTGGTCTACGGACCGTTGGAGTGGTTTGCCGAAGTCAATTCTTGGATGACTCGGGCATTTGCCGGGGCCGAGCGCATCTTCGAGGTCATCGACGCACCGGTCGAAGCTTACGAAGACCCCGATGCAGTCGCCCTGCCCCAAATGCAGGGGCGGGTGGTGTTCGACGGGGTGACGTTTGGTTATGACAAGAGTAAACCTGTACTGCACGAGATCGAGTTAGCGGTCGAGCCGGGCGAGATGATTGGCCTGGTCGGTCGCTCGGGGGTGGGCAAGACCACCACGATCAACCTCGTGAGCCGCTTTTACGACGTTGACCGGGGCGAGCTCTCGATCGACGGGGTCGATATTCGCAAAATAAAACTGCAGGATTTACGCTCGCAAATAGGTGTCGTGCCACAAGAGCCGGTGCTTTTTTCGGGGACGATCTCCGAGAATATCAGCTATGGCAAACCCGGGTCCGAATTGCCTGATATTATGGAAGCAGCGAGGGCGGCCAACGCCCACAAGTTTATCATGGCCAAGCCAGACGGTTACGATACGCCGATAGGCGAACGAGGGGCCGGGCTTTCCGGCGGCGAGCGCCAGCGGATCGCCATAGCCCGGGCGATATTGCACGACCCCAAGGTGCTGATTCTCGATGAGGCGACTTCGTCGGTAGACGTGGAGACCGAGAAGCAGATACAAGAGTCGATTGCCCACTTGACCAAAGGGCGTACCACCTTCGCCATAGCGCACCGGCTTTCTACCCTGCGCAATGCCGATCGCCTGGTCGTACTAGATGCTGGGCGCATCGTCGAGATGGGCACCCACGATGAATTGATCGAGCAGGGGGGGCGCTTCGCTGAGTTGGTGCGTTTGCAGCAGGAAGTAGCTGAAATCATCGCGATCAAGGATTGAATGTGGAAACTTCCGTTTTAGACCGGCCTTTTATCGAGGACCCGCCGTTTATTGTAGCGGATAAGTTCGACGGGGTGCGGGCAGAGGGCGAAGTCCTCCATATCCAAGTCGCCACCGATATGTCCGATGAGCAAGTCTACGGCGAGCGTTGGCTGCTGGCGACTGATAAGCAGGTTTGCATTATCCCCGTCGACGGCATCGACGGCATCGAGCAGATCGCGTTAGACCAGGTGCAAGGAGCCGAGGCGCAGGAGTTGGTCGGTGGGGGGTACCTTGAGGTCTCGTGTAAGGAGGGGCCGCCGAGTTGCCTGTATTATTCGAATTCACTGCACCCCAAATTCGTCGAAGTCGCCGCCGGCATCGCCCGTCTCGCTGAGGGCGAAGACCCTGAGTTGCCGACCATCATCGAGCGTACGCGCTGCAAAAAATGTGAGCGCCTGCTGCCCGAAAAAGATGGTTTTTGCCCATTCTGTCTGTCGAAGTGGGGAACCTTCAAACGCATCGCCTCTTTTTTGTTGCCCTACAAATCTAGGGTCATTGGGTTGATATTGGGTTCGGTGCTAACGACGGCGTTGGGACTTTTGCCGCCCTACGTGGTCTCGCTTATCATCGACGACGTGCTGACGCCTGTGTCCCAAGGGCAGATGACTTTTGACGCTGGTATCGGGATGTTGGCGCTTCTGGTCGGTGGATTACTGGGCGCGCAGGTGTTGGCTTGGGGGATAGAGGTCTTCACTGGTTTTATGCGCGCCGATTTATCGGCGTGGTCAACCCGTGACGTGCGCGGCGAGCTCTATCGCAACTTGCAGTTTTTGCCGCTGAGGTTTTACGAGAAACGCCAGGTCGGTAATTTGATTGCGCGTTTTACTCAGGACTCCGACCGCCTGGAGATGCTGCTGTTAATGTTTATCCCTTTCGTGATCACCAATGTCCTGTTGCTCTTTGGGGTGTTGGGGCTGCTGCTCTATATGAACTGGCAACTGACGCTCTACGTAATGGCGCCGACGCCATTTATCGTCTACGCTAGTCTCAAACGTTTTTCGCTGATGCGGATGCAGTGGGGGCGTTGGTCCATCAAGTGGTCCAGGCTTTTGTCGCATCTTAATGAGTCGATTAACGGTATCCGTATCGTCAAGGCTTTCGCACAGGAGGAGCGTGAGGAAAAACGCTTTGCAGTTCGCAACGAAGACCTGTGGAATACAGCCGTTACTGCCGAACGAACTTGGGTGGTGCTCTACGCGGTATCGAACTTCGTAATGAGTTTCGGCATCTTTCTGGTGTGGTATTTCGGTGGGCGTCAGATCCTCAGCGATGAATTGACGTTGGGCGTGTTGATGGCCTTTATCAGTTATATCTGGCAGCTCTATCGCCCGATACAGTTTTTCACCAATGCCAGCAATATGCTCACACGCTCTTTTGCTGGGGCCGAGCGCATCTTCGAAGTCATCGACGCCAAGGCCGAGTCCTTTGACGATCCTCAGGCGGTGCGCTTGCCGAAGCTGGAGGGGCGGGTGGAGTTTCACGACGCCTTCTTCGGTTACGACCCGGGCAAACCTGTACTCAAAGGGGTGAATCTCGTCGTCGAACCGGGTGAGATGATCGGTTTGGTGGGCAAATCAGGCGCGGGCAAGAGCACCTTGATTAATCTTATCTGCCGGTTTTACGATGCCGACCGCGGTGCCGTGTACGTCGACGGCACGGATATTCGCCAATTGAGCCTCGGGGATCTGCGCGGGCAGATCGGCATGGTGGCGCAGGAATCCTTTCTCTTTAACGGCTCTATATTCGAGAATATTTCTTATGCCCGTCCAGACGCCTCGTTCGAAGAGGTGATGCGCGCGGCAAAAGTGGCCAATGCGCACGAGTTTATCGTGCAAAAGCCCGACGGCTACGATAGCAAAGTCGGCGAGCGGGGCGACAAGCTTTCGGGCGGGGAGAAACAGCGTATCTCCATCGCCCGCGCTATTCTGCACGACCCCAAGATTCTGATCCTCGATGAGGCTACTTCCTCGGTCGATACACCAACCGAAAAGAAAGTGCAGGAAGCTATCCAAAGACTGGTGCAAGGGCGGACGACTTTCGCGATTGCCCATAGGCTCTCCACTTTGCGCAATGCCGATCGTCTTGTGGTGATAGACGAGGGTAAGGTCGCCGAAGTCGGGACCCACCAGGAGTTGATGGAGAGAGAGGGCATCTTCTATAAGCTGGTGAACACGCAACAAAAGACGACGGCGGTGATGGCGGTGGGAGGGGGGAAAGATGCAGACTAATTCTGGGCAAGTTAGGGGCACTTTTTTGCTTGTCGATGGAGTATAGTAATGGACCGCGGCCCTTGCGACATGCTTTATGATTGGGCTTGAAATCTGTATCGACTGCGATAGTGGTCAACTGGTAGATGAAGCGGTCGCGGCTGCCTTCGAGGGCGGGGCTGCAACTGTGGAATTGTGCGGAGCGATGGCTTGCGACGGGCTGACGCCTACCCAGAAACAGGTTGTCGCAGCGAGAAGAGCTTTTAGCACGCGGCCGGGCTTGATGGTGATGATTCGGCCGCGGCCGGGCGGTT
>DQLG01000448.1 GCA_015660315.1 Candidatus Latescibacterota bacterium | reverse complement strand
GGGGAGGGTTTAAAGGAGAAGCCGGTGCCGACGGTGCCGGAGGCGCGCCCCGTACCGGCTTCGAAGCAGGAAGTTGATTTTGAGCAGGCCTGGGAAATGCTCAGTGCGGGAGCAGAACCTGTGGCGGTTGCCCAGCGGCTCGGCATCGGCGTGGCCGAGGTCGAATTGATGAACCGAATGATGCGCTACCGGCGGCAGGTTTAGGCGGCGAGCAGCTCTTCGAGGGCGGCGAGTAACGCGTCTGTTTCGGCATCGGTGCCGATCGAGATGCGCAGACAGTCGGCTAGGCGCGGGGGATTCTGGAAGTAGCGCACGAGTATCCGGCGTTCCTTGAGTTGCGCGTAAAGAGTCGCGGCGTCATGTCCGGCTAGGCTCTCGCCGATTCTCGCGAGTAGGAAATTTGCTCGCGAATCCCATACGTAAAATCCCAATTCTAACAAACGACCGGAGAGGCGTTGTCGGGTCTCACAAACTTGGGCGGCGTGTGCGCGCATTACGTCGATATTTTCCAATGCGGCCTCGGCGGCAACTAGGCTGAGCCGGTTGAGATTATAATGGTCCTTGACCTTCCACATGCCCGTGATTAACTCCGCTGGGGCAAAGGCGAAACCAATGCGCATTCCGGCGAGAGAGAAAGACTTGGACATGGTGCGTACCACGATCGCATTGCGGTGCTCGTCTATAAGGCGGATGCACCCGCCCTGTGAAAAGTCGACATAGGCCTCGTCGACGACGAGAACGCCATCAATGCGCGCGCATAACGCCGCTACCTGCGAGTAGGGCAGGAGAGTGCCGGAGGGACCGTTGGGGTTGGCGAGAAAGGTGATGCGTGCTCCGGGCACGGCCAAGTCGTTGGGCAGGGAATAATCGGCGGGGAATTCGACGGGCACAGCGGTTGCGCCCTGGATGTCGATCAGCGGTTTGTAGTAGCCGTAGGTCGGGTTGGGGTAGACGATTTTATCGCCCTCGCCGGCAAAACTGCGGATGATGATATTGAGCAATTCATCGGATCCATTACCGACGATAATTTGCTGAGAATCTACGGAAAAAACTTCGCCAAGTTTAGCGCGCAAGACATGCGCGTCGGGGTCGGGGTAGAGCCGCAAGTCGCCGTTGCAGGCATCGCGCAGTCGGGTTAGGACGGCTGGCGGTGGTGGATAGGGGTTTTCGTTGGTGTTGAGTTTGATATAGCCACTGTCTTGAGGTTGTTCGCCGGGTATATAACCGCGCATCGCCGCGATATTGTTGCGAAATAGTTTGCTCATATCAGTTTTTTGTTAAGACACGTGATGTCGGTCACGGTCGCATTGCATATTAAAGCAGATATTATTTACTGGAGAAGGGCGCAATATAGAGCCGCCTGTAAACGATGTCAACGAAATCGTCATGAATCTACCTTTAACCCCCAGGGAAATCGAATATATCATCGCCTGGAGGCCGCAGCCCTTTTGGCCTGATGAGCAGCGGGTGTTGGGCAAGTTGCATCGGGCACTATTGGCAGCCGACACGCCCAAATTGAGCCCATTGCAGGTGCGGATTATTCTCAATTGGGTCGAGGAGGAGACGGGCGGTCATTACGGTGGCGGCCAGGTGCGAAATCCGGAAGAGCGAGCGATCTTGGGGAAGCTGAATGCGGCGTTGGCTGAGGCCCAGGGGTAGAATTTAGGTAGACGCTGGCGGATCGTAGCTGGCGGGTTCGTCGATACGCCGGACTTCCAACACCCCCTGAATTTTTTTTATTTGGCTGATGGTTCGGCGCAATTGCTTGATATTAGTGACGTCGATCCAAAAATCCTGTTCGGCGATTTCGCTGTCGGTGCGGGTGGTCGCGGAGTGGATATTCGATCCGGCGTCGCCGATGGCTTTGGAGATTTCGGCGAGCAGGTATTTGCGGTCTCGGCTGCGCGTGCGTAACTGGACGGTAAACGCGGGTTCGCCCTCTAAGTCCCACTGAACATGCAAGAGTCGATCGGGGTCTTTGGAGATCTCGCCCATATTGGGGCAATCCGTTCGATGTACGGTGACACCGCGGCCCGGGGTGATTAGGCCGATGATGCCCTCGCCGGGGATCGGCGTACAGCACTTGCCGAAACTGATCATCAGGTCCTGCATGCCCTGTATGCTGATGCCCCTACGGTTCCGGCGGCGGAAGATCGAGCGCCGTTTGGGTTTGTGCGGGATGAATTTGCCGACGATTTTGCCTACCGATAAATCCCCACTTCCGAGTGCCGCATAGAGCTGCTCGGCATCTGTGAGCCCGACTTCGGCGGCGATCTCGTCGAGATCGACCGGACTGTCGCTGCGGTAGTGCTTTAGTTCCCTGTCGAGGATATCCCGGCCCAAGCGCACGCTGTGGTCGTATTGCTCCTCCTTGAGCCAGCGGCGGATCGCCTGGTGGGCTTTGGTCGTTTTAGCGAACTCCAGCCAACTGCGGTTGGGCTTCTGGTGTGGATTCGTGACGATATGTACTTTGTCGCCGCTGCCGAGGGGGGTATTCAGCGGCACAACCTGACCGTTGACTTTAGCCGTCAGGCAATGCAGGCCGATATCGGTGTGCACGGAGAAGGCGAAGTCGATTGGTGTGGCGCCCTTGGGCAATTGGTAGAGGTCACCCTTGGGGGTGAAGACGAAGATCTCGTCCTGAAAGAGGTCGATCTTGAAGTTGGCCATGAAGTCGGCCGGGTCGGTTGCCTCCTGTTGCCAGTCGATGACCTTGCGCAGCCAGCCGAGCTGCTGGTCGAGGTCTGGGGAGATCTTATCCTCTGACTTGTAGCGCCAGTGTGCGGCG
>DQLG01000565.1 GCA_015660315.1 Candidatus Latescibacterota bacterium | reverse complement strand
GCAACCGTATAACCCAAGGTTACCAAGATCACGGCATAGAGCATAAAACCAGAGAGTTTGACGCGTTCGGCTACGGCACCGGAGACGATTGTGGCGGCAGTAGCGGCGAACATCGCCTGAAAAATGAAATCCGACCAGTAGGTGTAATCGGCATATTGGTTGGTCAAGTTGGCGACGTCGCTGTCAAAGCCTATGGCGCCTTTGAGGGCCAAGACATCGGCGATAATCCATTCGTCGCCCGGGTACATGATATTGAAACCGCATAGCGCGTAGGTCAGGATCCCCGACGAAAGAATAAAAAGATTTTTAAAAAGAATATTGACCGTGTTCTTCTGGCGGGTCAGGCCGGTTTCCAAAGTGGCAAAACCGAGGTGCATGATAAAGACTAGGGCGGCGGAAATAAGTACCCACAGATTGTCTACCATGAATTTGGGATAGGCTAAAGGCATGGTCTGAAAGGCTTCTACGCTGGTAAAACCCTCCGCTGAAACCTGTGCGGTGGATGCTAAAACCACCGCACCGATACAAGGTAGTATCGGGCGTTTGTGAAAATTGGACATGGGTGAATTCCCTTCCTGTATGAGATCTGCAAAACGGTTGCATGCAAAGCTAAAAAAGACAAAACTGGCGCACTTGCGATCGTATCAAGTATTTAGCAAGGGACATGCCAATATTAATTTTAGGAGGTGTAGGGAGGGTATATGGATATAAAACAATATCTTATACGATATGAAGATATTGTCAGGTGACTAGTCAAATAGTTACAATATCGTCATTATTTCAAATATAAACGACAATATTGTAGGCATTGGTCGATTAGCTTTTATGTTGCTTGGGATCTATGTCTAGCTTTTGCAAGCGATAGGAGAGTATCCGGGTAGTCGTTCCTAAGAGGCGGGAGGCTTTGGCCATGTTGCCACGCGAATCTTTAACCGCTTCGATGAGGATTTCTCGCTCATAGGCCTGCATAAGCACCTCAAAAGAGCCTGCAACGGGGGTTCCCGTGGCGTCGGCGGTTTGTAGTGATGGGGGTAGATGGTGGCCGTGAATAACGCCATCGGCACTGAGGATTACCGCTCTTTCCATACAGTTTTCCAATTCGCGGACATTGCCTGGCCAATGATAGCTCATCATCATATCGATTGCGGGGGTAGAGATACGCCGAAGTTCCTTATTGTGGTGGTTGGCGTATTTTTCTAAGAAGTGATCGGCAAGTTGTACAATGTCGGACTTGCGTTCGCGCAGCGGTGGGATAAAGACGGGAAAGACATTGAGGCGGTAGAAAAGGTCGGCGCGGAAGGTCCCCCCTTCGACCGCTTTTTCCAAGTCGACGTGAGTGGCAGCAACGATGCGGACGTCCACATCAATTGGGCCTTTTCCGCCGAGGCGTTCGACTTCTCGATTCTGCAATACGCGCAGCAATTTAACCTGCACAGTAGGGCTGAGTTCGCCAATTTCGTCGAGAAAGATAGTCCCGCCGTCGGCTCGCTCAAATCGCCCGGCCTTGCTGGTGGAAGCGCCGGTGTAAGCGCCGCGCTCGTGGCCGAAGAGTTCGGACTCGATGAGCGTTTCTGGTAGGGCGGCGATATGCACTTTCACAAAGGGTTTATTGGCGCGTAAGCTATTGTAGTGCAAGGAATCTGCGACAAGCTCCTTGCCTGTGCCACTCTCGCCGCGCAGCATGACGGTTGCATCGGAGGGGGCTACCTGGCCGATCAGTTCGCCGACTTCCTGCATGGGGCGAGAATTGCCAATGAGATTGGTTGGATGAAAGCGGTCTTGTAGTTCTTTTTTTAGCCGTTGGTTTTCGTTGCGTAGTTGATCTTGCTCGGCGCGGGCGCGCTGGCGGGCGGCGACCGATTGGCCAATCATGACCGCGACGATTGTTAGCAGGCGCACTGTTTCTTGTAGGCGCAGATCGTTTTCGTAGGGCGTGTCGACGCTGACGGTGCCCACTACTTTTTGCTGCAATAAAATGGGCACACAAATAAAGGAGATCTGCTCTTTCTCCGAACTTTCACGAGCTCCAGTGCGGTTGAGGAAGAGTGGTTCGCTGCTGATTCTGGGCACTATTACGGCTTTGCCCGATTCAACAACCTTGCCGGTAATGCCTTCGCCCACTTTATAGCTGCCGCGCTCAATTTCAGAGGCTGAAAGCCCATAGGCAACATCAATGGCAACCTGAGTTTCTTGCTGGCTGAGGAGGCTGACTGTGCCTAGGCTCATATCTAGTTGATCGCACATGAGCTTGAGTATGGAATTAAGTGCATCTACAAATTGAGTTGTCGAACCTAGTATTTGCCCTATATCGTGGAGGGCGGATATTTGTTGCTGTGCGTTGGAAGTGGGAAATGGACTGGGCATAGACACCTATCCTTTATGACATTCATGTCGTGCAGTTATCCAATATAGACATTTATGTCGTAAAAAAGAATCCGCAAGATCTAGTAAATCAGCGAAATGAGGCATATACTGCAAGTGTTGAGATAATTTGCTTAATGTGCAACAGATTACCCATTTATTGAGCATAAAGTGTGCCATGGAGCGGTGCTAAGGCAAAATCTGAGTGGACGATGGGGTAAGGGGCGCTGGGGATAAAAGGTATTAATGAACGCTTGAAAGCCGCTTAGATCGACGTTGAATTGACATACTTGAGCAGTCGGGGTATCATAGGTGGCATCTAAATTGTAATGGTTTTTTGTCGTGGATTCTTGCGAGGATTGCAATGTTTATGAGTTGGCGATGCACGAGGTCGGTATGAGGCAAGATATAACCGGGATCTTGAAGGAATGGTCCTTTGATCCAGAGGCGAATGTGCGCAAAATCGCCGGTGAAGATGGAGTCGAGAAGGTCCAGGTCCGAGTCGATCAGGGGGCGTTTCAGGGTATTTTGCAACTCAATCTAGATGGTAGGCCCGATGGCCGTAGGCCGCACGACCGGGATTTTGCTTTCGATCATTACTCGGCAAGCCTAGAGGATCATCGCGTTGAGCACGAGGCTGATGACGAAGGTTTTCTACTCAATGGAGAAGCGTGCAAGGAACTGTTTGACGAAGGTGCTCGCGTCTACGAGCGCTATGTTTTTTTGCTGCAGCTTAAGGATTACCCGCGTGTCGTGCGCGATACAGAACGAAATATGAAGCTCTTTCGCTTCGTCAACCGCTATGCTGAAAGTTCGGACGATCGCGAAAATCTAGAAAAGTGGTGGCCCTACGTCTTGCGAATCAATGGTACGGCCAAAGCACTAATCGCCGCCGACGGCGAAGATTATGATCGCGCACTTGAAATCGTCTCCCAGACCCGCGAGCGGATCAACAACTGGCCCGAAGTTGAGGCCGATGAGTTTTATGCCGAGCGCAAGCGTTCAGAGGCGGCGTTGGATGAATTGGAACGGGAGTTATTAAAAAAGAAACCACTGAGCCACCGCGAACAACTCGAGCGATCGCTGCAGGAGGCTATTGATTGCGAAGAATTCGAACGGGCAGCGGTTTTACGCGATGAATTAAAAAAAATACAGATAGCAGAGTAATGAGGGGGTGGTGATTCTGCTGGTCTGTGTTCGAGGGGAACCATGAGCAAGAATACGGGGACCGACGGGCTTTCGCCCTGGCATAAAATCGCGGTATTGATGATCGCATTGGGTCAGGAGGGAGCCGGCGAGTTGATGCGGCATTTCGGTGAGGACGAGGTTGCACAGGTGGTTCAGGCCATTGCCGACCTCAAGAATGTGCCCTCCGAGTTACAGGATGCCGTCTTGCTCGAAATGGAAGGCGTATTGCAGGAGGGGGCTCCGGCCTTGGGGGGGGTGGATTTCGCCCGTGGTTTGCTTGAACGGGTGCTCGGTCCCGAGAAAGCGGCGGCTATGTTGGGGCGGGCTACCGGCGGTGCGGCCACGGGTTTCAAGATGCTGCGCAATGCCGATCCTGCCCAGGTTGCCCCGTTTATCGCGCAGGAGCATCCGCAGACCATTGCCTTAATTCTGTCGCAGGCAGAGCCACCGCAAGCCGCTGCGATTCTTGAGCAATTGTCCGCGTCGATGCAGGCTGAGGTCGTGCATCGCATTGCCACCTTGGGGCATATCGCCCCAGAAGTCCTTGACGAGGTGGAGCAGACGCTCGAGGTGATCCTCAAGAATGTGATGGGGGGCAAGCGCGAAGTCGGCGGGTCGCAGGTAGTGGCCAATATTCTCAACGTGGCCGGCGGCAGGCTGGAGAAGAGTGTGCTTGAACGCATCGACAATGCCGATCCGGAAGTGGCCGAAGCGATTCGCAAGCGGATGTTCGTCTTTGATGATTTGGCTGGTTTGGGGGATGCCGAGATGCAGGTGGTCGTGCGCCATATCGAGATCAAGGATCTGCAGATTGCGCTTAAGGCCGCTGGCAAGGCGGTACGGGACCGTTTTTTCACCGCCTTGTCCGAACGTGCGCGCATACGTCTATTTGAGGATATGGATGCCTTGCCACCGATGCGGATGAGCGAGGTCGAGGAGGCGCAGGCGCGTATTGTTCAGCAAGTGCGCCAATTGGAGGAGCAGCAGGTTATTCGCATTCCCCGCGGCGGGGGAAACGACGAATACGTCTAGCCGTTTAGAGGCTCAAGACTTGCTCGGCCTGGGCACGTGAATCATCGACGCTGCTGTTGTGCAGCAACCCCATAATGCGGAACGCTTTGGCGATCGTCTTGCTGGCGCAACAGAAGGCCAATTGGCTCCCGAGCCTCTTGGTTTTTTCGATCAATTCGATGGAAATTGAGATGCCGACGCTATTGATGGCGGCACCACCGTCGAGATCGAAGACAAAGTGATCGATGCCCTGGTCAATAAGTTCATAATAAGAATCCGCTATTTGTTCCCACCGGTGTTGTTGATATAACCCGAGATGTCAAAGAAGACGACATGCCCAGGATTAGGCTTTCTGCGATAAGAAATTGCTTGTTGCCAGGTCAGCATAAACTCGCCGATGATTTCTTCTATTTGTAGAGAGGCCCCCAAGCAGAGGCTTGCTTCCTAAAGCGTTTCGAGTTGAAAAGCCTTCTGATTCAGCTGGAAACAGGCTTCCCGCAATGGGTCTTCAAGATCTTTATCCATCTCGGTTTCAGGTGGTATTAGGTCTATAAATCTTCATTCCACAATAAGTAGGGAATAAAGATTGTCAAATAATATCCCCTTCGTAAATCGTGGTCAGCAAAGAGTCAACTTCGGTGAAAACGCGCAGTAGGGCCTGGTGTTCGGGTTGCAGGAAATCCGCAGTAACCGCTTGCTGCAAAAAGGAAATTAGTGCATCGAAATAACCATTGGTATTGAGCAGATAGATCGGTTTGTGATGAAGGTTAAGTTGTGCCCAGGAAAGCGCTTCACTCAATTCTTCGAGGGTGCCCAAACCGCCCGGAAGTCCGATCAGGGCCTGTGCCCGGGTCGCCATTTGTGCTTTTCTTTGTGCCATATCGTCGACGACGATGAGTTCACTTAAGCGCTTGTGCGCCAATTCGCGCGCGAGTAAGGCCCGGGGAATAACCCCGATGACTTCGCCGCCTGCAGCCAGCGTGGCATCGGCGAGTGCGCCCATGATTCCGGTCGCGCCGCCGCCGTAGACCAGGCCGATGCCGTGGTTAGCGAGCCCGCAACCGAGTGCACGGGCGGCTTCTTCGTAGATCGGTTGCGCGCCGCTGCGAGACCCGCAGTAAACGCACACTCTGGAGCGGGAAGCATGCATGAGCGGTGCACCTCCTTGGCAAACTCGCTTTGTGGCAAAAAGCGAGCCGGATTCCGCTGTGGGAATCCGGCTCGATATCTAAACAATTAATAGCGTCTATGGGGCGTTGGCTTAGTCTTGGTAAGGGCCAATGCTGCCATGGATTGCTGCGCGGGCTAGTAGACTTCAGTCGCGTCGACCAGGGCCAACAATGCCTGGTAGCGGGTCGGGTGGCGCAGCTTGCCCAAGGCCCGTTCCTTTAACTGGCGGACGCGCTCGCGGGTCAGCCCCATCAAGCCGCCGATTTGCTCCAACGTCAGGGCTTTGGTGCCGTCGAGGCCGAAATACAGTCGAATGATGCGCAATTCGCGCTCGTCGAGGCTTTCGAGTACTTCCTCTAACTGGGTGCGGGCCGAGCTCGTGATAACATCGTTATCGGGCATCTCTTGGTTGTTGTCCGCCAAGATATTGAGCAGGCTGCGCTCATCATCCTCCTCGAAAGACTCATCGAGCGAACGCACGGTGCGGGCGCTGAGCATCGTATCGAGAATCTCCTGGGTCGGCACGTCCAACTCCGCTGCGATCTCTTCGACACCCGGCTCGTTCTCGCGGCCCTGGCCCAATTTGCGCGAGGCCTTGGAAATGTCCTTGAGCAAGCTGAGCTTGTTCAGCGGCAGGCGGACCGTGCGGGCGTGCTCGGCGATGGTCTGTAGAATGGACTGCTTGATCCACCACACGGCGTAGGAAATAAACTTGTAGCCTTTGGTGCCGTCAAAGCGCTCGGCGGCGGTCAGCAGGCCTACATTGCCGGCGCTGATTAAATCCGAAAGCGAGAGACCGCGATTTTGGTAATTTTTGGCCACGTCGATGACGAAGCGCAAGTTGGCCTGGACCAGTTC
>DQLG01000318.1 GCA_015660315.1 Candidatus Latescibacterota bacterium | reverse complement strand
CCGTAAGGATGTGCACTGGCGTGCTAGCAAGTCGGTTGCGTAAACCCTGTAGAAAGATCGCCAGTCCGCCCTTGGCGGCCCCGTAGAGATAATTGCTCTGACGACCGCGGTCGCCGGCTACCGAGCAGATGCCGATGATGCCGCCTGCTTTGCCGCTATCTTCGAGGTAATTGGCCAGGTGCGAGAGGGCGATGGCGGCACTGGTGAAGTTGATATTGAGGCTTCTGGCCATGGCCGCCGTATCCCGCTCTGCCGACTGTTGATCGCCCAAATAACCGAAGACCAAGACGACCAAGTCGAATGCACCACACTGGTCGTGCACCTTGTGCGGCAGGCTTGCAAGCGCGTCCGTATCGAGCGCGTCGAATTCAACGAGTTCGACGGCGCATGAGCGCTTGAGCCGCAGATCTGCGGCAAAGGGCGCTAATTCTTCGCTGTTGCGGGCGGCTAGTGCGAAATCGTATCCATCGAGCCGTTCGACGATGGCTTGTGCGATCGCCGATTTTGCGCCCAGAATTAAAGCTCTCATGTGATTCCTAGGCGGTCGGATTGGCGTGAACGAAAGCGTTGTTCGGGGTCGTAGTGCCGTTTGACCCGTTTGAATTCTTCTAGCTGCGGATACATTGCGGCAAAATCCTCTTTCTCTAAAATGGCGTCCTTGGCCAGGTAGACGCGACCTTTGGCGTCGACGATGGTTTTGTTTAGTTCGCGCAAGAAGGGCACGATGCCGTCGTCGGTGAGCGGGATGTCGAGTGCCAGAGTATAGCCGGCAATCGGAAAGGAGAGCAAACCTTCGTTTGCCGGCCCCAAGGTTTTGAGCACGGTCAATAGCGAGGCAATGCCGCGATGCGCGATGCGTCTCAACACGTCGGCCATGATCTCTTCGCCGTCGGCGAAGGGCACGACAACCTGGTATTGCAAAAAACCCTTACGGCCGTAGATGCGGTTCCAGCGATGGACCATGTCGAGGGGATAGAAATACGGGTTGTAATGGATCGTTGCAGTCGATGAGTGGCTCCACTGACGGTGGTAGTACAGAGAGTTAAAAGCTCGCATAGACCAAGTGTTAAGCGCAAAGCTGGGGAAGAAAAAAGGCACGTCGAGGCGGCTATCTGAGTGCAGGGGGAAGAGCTCTTTCTTTGTTATCTCGTCTGCCGGGGCATGTTCCCCGAGCAAGATCAGGCCGCGCCCCAATTGTCGGCCCTTCTTCAGGGAATCGATCCAGGCGACCGAATAGGTGTATTGCTGTTGGGTCTCGGCGAAGATGCGACAGGTCTCGGCGAAGTTGGCGGTTTTGATCGAGCGCTGTTGGATATAGGCCGAGGAGATTTTCTTGAGACGCAAGGTGGCCGCATAGACGAAACCGGTCAGGCCCATGCCGCCGAGGGTCGCCCAAAACAGATCGGGTAGCAGATGGCGCGAGCAATACACCTGCGAGCCGTCGGCCAGCACCATTTCCAATTCCTCGACAAAGGCCGCGATCGAACCATCGGCATGGTGGTTTTTGCCGTGTACGTCAGCGGCGATGCAGCCGCCAAGCGTGGGGAACTTGGTACCCGGAGTAACTGGCGGGAAAAAACCGCGCGGTACTGCGAAGCGGATAAGGTCTTCAATGGTGACGCCGGCCTCGGCGCGCAGCAACCCTTGCTTTGGCTCGAAATCGAGTAGGTGCTTGAGCGGCAGTGTGGAGACTACGCGATCGTGCAGACAGGCATCGCCATAAGAACGGCAGCTGCCTTGGGGCAGGACCGAGGTCTCGTCGTCGGCCCCAAGATCGCGGCGATAGTGGGCGCGTCGAACAGAGGCGTCGACTATGGGGTAGAGGCCCCAGCCAGAAATGGTAGTCGTTTTTGCCAATAGTCTACTGTGGATCGGGTGGTCCTGCTCCTTAAAAGAGAATAGCTAAGAGGCTAATTCTGGGCAAGGGCGGTCACTCGTCGCCGGCGTTTCTAATTTTGGCAAATTAACCTATGTTCTTGCAGATGTTCGACTC
The DNA here is from genome assembly GCA_015660315.1 of Candidatus Latescibacterota bacterium. Lineage (GTDB taxonomy): Bacteria > Latescibacterota > UBA2968 > UBA8231 > UBA8231. Next base: position 6,290 of record DQLG01000318.1, on the reverse strand, counting down.
CGATATCCATTTACTTGCGATAAGCCTTTTGGCTTTGGCAGTGGGCCCCGTTTTGCATCACCTAGCCCGTATTAGGGGCACTATGCTGGCGGCTTTGGATGGCTTTGTCTATGTGACTATGGGGGGGGTGGTTTTTTTGCATATCGTCCCCGAGAGTTATGAATTGGCCGGTTGGTGGAGCATTTTGGCGTTGTTGGCGGGTTTGTTGGGGCCTGGACTGATCGAGCATCGTTTGCGCGGCCTGGCTCGTCAGGCACATGCGGTCGCTTTGTTATTGGCGCTGGTGGGGATCGGATTGCACGGTTTTATGGACGGTTTGGCCCTCGGGCATGCCGGCGGTGACCACGAACACCATATGTTGCCCATGGCGATTTTGCTGCACCGTCTGCCGATTGGGCTCGCGGTGTGGTTTTTGCTTCGCCCGGCTTATGGTTTACCCAGAGCCTTGGGGCTTTTGGCGTTGATCGGCGGTGCTACACTGGCGGGTTTCGCTCTGGGGGAGGCGGCCGTGGGCGGTTTGGCTAACCAGGGTTTGGGGCTATTTCAGGCGTTGGTCGCCGGTTCCCTATTGCATGTAGTGGTGCATCGTTCCTATCCGATAGAGGAATCCGCCTCGACACCGCAAACAGCACGTCGCCACGCGGGAATCGGTGCGTTGGTGGGTTTGTTCTTCCTTTGGGCCTTGACGGCGGATCTATTTGGTGTGGAAGGGCAGGCCGCCGCCCGGATGTTCGTCGATCTGGCGTTGGAAAGTGCACCGGCGTTGTTATTGGCCTATATCGGCGCCGGTTTGGTCTATGCGTTGATGCCCAAGACCTCGTTGCAATGGTTGCGTCGCGGCAATTCGTTCTCGCAGTCTCTGCGCGGTATCGGTTTCGGGTTGCCGCTGCCGATTTGCTCCTGTGGTGTGGTGCCTATTTACAGGACGTTGATAGCGCAGGGGGTTCCGGCTTCGGCGGCGATGAGTTTCCTGGTGGCAACACCCGAGTTGAGTCTGGATGCGGTACTAATTTCGCTGCCTTTGCTCGGGGGGTCTTTTACCGTCGTGAGGATCGTTTGCGCGGCGATGGTGGCGTTGGCGGTCGGCTGGGGTATTGGCCGCTTGGTGCAGCCAGCGCTGGCCGAAAATGCTGGTAAAGAGGAACGCGACGAGCAACGCTCGTTGGCCGAGCGCATCGCAGCGGGTTTACGCACTGGGTTTGGTGAAGTGGTGGACGATACCGCCCCGTGGATCGTATTGGGGGTGGGGGTGGCGGCCTTGATGGCACCGTTTCTGTCGGTAGAATGGCTGGCGAAGATTCCGTCGGGTGTGGAGGTTGGGTTTTTTGCGCTATTGGGGATTCCGACCTATGTCTGCGCTTCGGGGGCGACACCGCTGGTGGCAGTGTTGATTTTGAAGGGGACATCGCCCGGCGCGGCACTGGCTTTTTTGCTGACCGGGCCAGCGACGAATCTAACGACCTTTGGCGTTTTGGCGCGGCTGCACGGGCCGCGGGTGGCTGCAGGTTTCGGTGCGGGCATTATGGCGGTGGCGGTGGTATTGGGTTATGCCGTCAACGAGGTGCTGGATCTGCCTCCGGCACCCGCGGTGGGGGCCGGCGAAGGCCATGGGGTATGGAGTGAAGTCGCGTTAGCGGGACTTGGTATACTCTTTGTCTTTTCGTTGTTGCGTCGCGGGCCACGGGGGTTTGTGGGTGAAATTTTCGCTGGTGATGAAGACGAGGATCACGAGCACGATCACGGGCACGATCACGATCACGAGCACGATCGCGGCCATGTTCACGAGCAGGACCAGGACCACGAAGATGGTCATAACTCTAATGAGAACGACGGGTCATCAAGTGAAGTCCACGCTTGAACCACAAGTTGTGCAAGCGCTATTGCGCGCGGAACTCGGCGATGTGTTTTCCATTCTGGGAATGCATACAACAGCGGAAGGTCTGGTCGTGCGCGTATTCCTACCCGATGCGGCGGCCGTGCGCATCCTCGAACGGGGCGGCGAAGGCCTGGCATACGAGGCGAATAAGACGCACTTGGAAGGGATTTTCGAAGCGAGTATCGTCGAACGGCGCGAACTTTTCTCTTATGCGCTAGAGGTCGTAGACCATCTCGGCGTAAAAAGCCGCTGTCGCGACCCCTATTCCTTCTGGCCGCAATTGGCCTCCAAGGACCAATATCTCTTCAATGAGGGCACGCACCACCGCGCCTACGATGTGCTCGGCGCACATCTGCAGCACGTCGACGAAATAGATGGGGCGTCTTTCGCGGTGTGGGCTCCTAATGCTGCAAGGGTTAGTGTCGTCGGTGATTTCAATCACTGGGACGGCCGTTTACACTGCATGCGGCCGTTGGGAGAGGCGGGGATTTGGGAGATCTTCATTCCGGGTTTGGCGGCAGGCGCGGTGTATAAATTCGAAATACTGGCCAGCGAGGGCGAAATCTTGCTCAAAAGCGACCCCTTCGCCTTCGCGGCGGAAGTTCCGTCGAAAACTGCTTCGGTCCTTTGCCGGACCGATAATTTTTCTTGGGGTGACGAAGCGTGGATGACGGAGCGGGACGAACGCGAATGGACGACGGAGCCGCTGGCGATTTACGAGGTCCACCCTGGGTCTTGGCGGCGCAATGGTGAGGCCTATCTCGACTACCGGGAGCTAGCGCACCAATTGGTCGCCCATGTCGAGCAACTGGGCTTTACCCATATCGAACTGATGCCGGTGGCCGAACACCCCTTTGACGGATCATGGGGCTATCAGGTAACGGGCTATTATGCGCCGAGCGCGCGTTTCGGCACACCGGAGGATTTTGCCTACTTCGTCGATTATTGTCATTGTCACTCCATCGGGGTTATTCTCGACTGGGTGCCCGGACATTTTCCGGTCGATGCGCACGGTTTAGCACGCTTTGACGGTACGGGGCTCTACGAACATCTCGATCCGCGTCAAGGTTGGCACCCGGATTGGCAGACGCTGGTTTTTAATTACGGTCGCGATGAAGTCCGCTCCTTTTTGCTGTCCAACGCACTCTTCTGGCTCGAACGGTACCATATAGATGGCTTGAGGGTCGATGCTGTAGCCTCGATGCTCTATCTCGATTATTCGCGTGAGGAAGGCGAGTGGGTGCCGAATGCGTATGGTGGACGGGAGAATCTGGAGGCGATAGAATTTCTCAAACAGCTCAACACCGCAGTATATGCGCGTTACCCCGGAGCGATGGTGATCGCCGAGGAGTCGACTTCCTGGCCGGCGGTGTCCAAGCCGGTCTATGCTGGAGGGCTCGGTTTCGGCTTCAAATGGAATATGGGTTGGATGAACGACGTTCTGCGTTATATGCAGAACGAGCCGGTCCACCGCGGTTACCACCAAGCGGATCTGACCTTCGGCATGCTCTATGCCTATCATGAGAATTTCGTGTTGCCCTTCTCGCATGACGAGGTGGTCCACGGGAAGGGCTCGTTAGTGCAAAAGATGCCGGGCGACCCCTGGCAAAAACTGGCCAACCTGCGATTGCTCTACGGTTTTATGTATGGGCACCCCGGTAAAAAGCTGCTCTTTATGGGCGCTGAATTTGCGCAGTGGGGGGAATGGAACCACCAGCAGCAGTTAGAGTGGGACTTGCTCGTTGATGAGGCGCACCGAGGAGTCTTCGATTGGTTGCGGGATTTGAATGCGCTCTATCGGCAGCGCAGAGTTCTGCATCGTAGCGATACGCGTCCCGATGGGTTTGAGTGGATTGACTGTTTAGATTCAGAACACAGTGTCGTCGCCTTTATGCGTTGTGGCGAAGGAGAGCAGCCGTTGATCTTCGTCTGCAACTTCACTCCTGTGCCGAGGGAGGGTTATCGGCTCGGATTGGCGGAGGCCGGGCCATATCGCGAAGTGCTTAATAGCGATGCGGAGATCTATCGGGGCAGCGGCGTGGGCAATGGCGGTGAGGTGGTGAGCGAGCCAATCCCCTGCCATGGTAGGCCGCATTCCGCGCTGTTCCGCCTGCCACCTCTCGGCGTATTGGTTCTTGAACGGATAGGGGTCTAAGTGGATATTGTACTTATAGTTGCGCCACTATTGGGCCGTGGGCTATATTGACATCGTATCCCGTAGATAGGGGAAAGCACAAAGGAGTTCTCAGCAATGCCCCCAGAGTCTAGCAAGTTATTGGTACTGGTGCTGCGCAAGATCCCAATTTTCAAGGGATTGTCGCCATCACAGGTCAAGAAGATCCTCGGCCTTTGCATGCATAAATCCTACAAAATGGGATCCCAAGTCTGTCGCAGTAATTCTCCCAGCGATGAGATGTATATCCTGCTTTCGGGGGCATTGACCGTCGTGACGAGTGAGGGGATCCGCGTGGCGACGATTCTGCCGGTGACTACCGTGGGTGAGATGGGCGTCATCACGGGGCAACCGCGTTCGGCGACGGTTGAGGTGAGCAAGCCGAGCAATATATTCGTGGTCAGGAAGGACTCCTTTGATGCGATGTTGCGCGACGACGGAGATGTACGGGCTATGGTCTACAAGAATATCATCGACGTCCTGTCTGGAAAACTCAACAACGACAATATCCGTATGCGTGACTACCAGTTGGAGAAGGACCGGTACGAATCGCGTTTAGCGGTGTTAGAACGCCAGCTCTTACGGGAGCGCCTGCATTGCGAGGTGGCGGTGGAGATGGCCGCAGAGCGGGGCGATATGTCGATCGATGAGGTGACCATGCAGATCGACGAGCAGGTCGGCAACCTCATCCCGAAGATACTCGTCGTCGTCGATGAAGCCGATTTTTGCCGTTCGGTCAAGGAAGCCCTCGACGGATTTACCGTCGTAGCAGCTGGTGACGGCCGCGAAGCCTTGGCGATTTTGGCGGAGGAGAAACTGGATCTGGTGATTACCGAAATTCTCACGCCCAATATCGACGGTTTTGCATTATTGGAGAATCTGCGTGCCCAATATCCGCAACTGCCGGTGTTAGCCGTGTCGGACAATATTGATGCCGAGGAGGTGTGGACACAGGATTTCGACGGTTATATCGACAAGCCAGTCAGGCTTGCGCAACTGCAGGAACTGGTCGAAGAAAAGGTCGTACCGCGCAACAAACGAGGACAATAGCTGAGGCGGGTGGATCGTGTTCGATGATATGTGGCGACAGTTCCGCAAGCAAAGACTGGCGTTGATCGGCGGTGGCATCCTGTGCATGCTGCTACTGATGGCGTTATTGGCTCCGGTGTTGGCTCCTCAGGACCCCTTGGCGCAAGATCTCTATCAGCGTTTACAACCGCCATCGACAGACCATTGGTTCGGAACCGACGACTTTGGCCGCGATATCCTCAGTCGCATCATTTACGGTTCGCGGATTTCGCTGCGTATCGGACTGATCGCGATTTCGCTGGCGTTGACGGGCGGTACGCTCTTCGGTCTAGTCGCTGGTTATCGCGGCGGTATGGTCGATATGTTGATCATGCGGTTGATGGACTTGATGCTCGCCTTTCCCAGTATTCTATTGGCTATTGCTATTGTCGCGGTTATCGGTCCTGGGATCGAAAACGCCATCCTGGCCGTCAGTATAGTCTTGGTGCCGCAGTTCGCGCACTTGGTGCGCTCTTCGGTGTTGACGGTGCGCGAAGCGACCTATGTCGAAGCGGCCAGGGCGCTGGGAGCCACAGAGTCGAGATTGCTTTTTTATAGTATTCTGCCCAATTGCACTGCCCCGCTAATCGTGCAGGCTACCCTGGGGTTGGGCACGGCGATTCTCGATGCGGCGGGGTTGAGTTTTTTGGGCTTGGGTGCCCAGCCGCCGGTGCCGGAATGGGGGGCGATGTTGTCGGGTGGCCGCGAATTGCTGTTGCGCGCGCCTTGGGTTATGACTTTTCCCGGGCTCGCGATATTTACCGTTGTGCTCGGACTCAATCTCTTTGGCGACGGGCTCAGAGACGCCCTGGACCCGAAAACAACCTGAGGCGAGAAACGCCGACTTTATGAAAAATTCATCCTATATCCGTCCTTTGTGTTGCGTTCTGTTGCTTGCCGCGAGCGGTTGCGCCGGCCCATGGGCGTTGAGCAAGTCTGATGAGGCCACCGACGAGGGGCGGCGTCAGGCGATGCAGTATTTTATCAAGGCCAAGGTATTCGAAGCTCAACAGAATTACCTCGGGGCGATCGTCGCGCTGCGCTCGGCGGCCGACCTCGATCCGACCTCGCCGACAGTCTACGCGCAGCTCGCGGAAAACTACCAGCGCATCGACGATATGCGGATGGCCGCACATTTCGCGCGCGAGGGTTTGGCGTTGGAACCGGGGCGGT
>DQLG01000231.1 GCA_015660315.1 Candidatus Latescibacterota bacterium | reverse complement strand
TCGCCGCATCGACACCCCCCTCTTTCACCGCGGCGATTTTTCCGCCGATGATACCGACGTCACGTATCCCGTCGATATCCTGCGACGGGTCGACAACTCGCGCGCCTTTCAATAACAGATCGTATGCCATTTCTTTGCTCTTTCTCAGCGTAAGGGCTCAATGATGGCGGCAAGAGCTGCGGGGGAACGGGCTATTTGAGGGGAAGCACCTTCGCCCGAACAACCCTCGGAAACTTTAGTAATTTCCGCGGGAACCCGTAGAAATGCCATGAAATCCCAGCAACCATCTTAAGAAAACCTGACTATCTTAAGCTACGAATACATGCACCGACTCTCCCAACACACCGGCTAAAGTCTCTCCCTAACCCCCATTTTCCCTTCTAGGCAACAGCCCCAAATTGCCTGCAGCCATTTTCCCTCCCAAGCCCGAGCCATAGGTCTTCCTCTCAGGCAAAGCGAAGGTGCGGGGGTTTGAGAATTAGAAGGCGCGCGCTCGTAGAGCCACCAATCCCAAGGGTTTAGTGACACAAAGAGTCCGCACACGGTACGATAGCGCTGGCCTCCCGCCAACCACTAAGGCGACTGCACTTCACCAGGGAGTGACCGCTGTTGCGATCTTTCTACCCGCCTGGACGGCCTTCGCGCCCTCGGAGGCAGACCCCGCACCACAGCGTTAATCCCACAGATCATCTTGACACGACACCCGCAAAGCTCGAATTTTCCCCAGCAATTATAGCACAAAATAGCACACAAGGAGACAGATCGCCGTGAGCAACACACCACCATCTGGAGGCATCTGCCTCCCAGCAGCATCCCTGCAAAAATTTGTCGCCGAACTCTTCCAAAAAGCCGGTACCAACAAGCCCGACGCAGCACTCATCGCCGAATTATTAACCGCCACTGACCTGCGCGGCGTGCACAGCCACGGCACGCAACAGACCCCCGGTTACACCCGCCTGATGCTCGAAGGCCGCGTCAATCCCCGACCTAATATAAAGGTGGTCAGCGAAACCACCACCGCCCGCGTCTACGACGGCGACGGCGGCATGGGCCATTTCCCCTGCCACCAGGGCATGCGCTGGGCGATTGAGACCGCGCGAGAATACGGCACCGCCGCCGTGACGACCCGCAACCATTTCCATTTTGGCAGCGCCGGAAAATATTCGCGCATGGCCGCGGCGGCCGGGTGCCTCGGCATCGCCGTTTCTTCGCACCGCTACGACCTGCCGCCGGACGCGCTGATCAAATACGTCAACGCCACCTCGCCGATCAGCGTAGCCTTCCCCAATGGCGAGCAGCCACCCCTAATTCTCGATATGGGCGCCGCGATGCTGCCTTGGGACGAGAAATTATTCGAGCAAGTCCCCTTCGCCTTCTTCAAGGAGCTTGGCATCGGCGCGATCAACCGGGCGTTGGGCGGCGTCATGGCCGGGATCTTCCTACCACAGTTTATCCCGCCCGAATCGCCCTGGGAATCCAACCAGGGATCATTCCTCGCAGTCTTCGATATCCGCGCCTTTATGCCGCTCGATGAATTTGAGCAACAAATGGACCAGTTCGTCGCCGCCGCCCGGCAAATGCAGCCCTTTCCCGGCACCGACCAAGCCGCGCTACCCGGCGGCCTTGAGTGGCAGCGAGAACTTGATTACACCCGCGACGGTATTCCCCTCAGCACCCGCCACCAGCAAGCGCTGCAAGACCTCGCCGACGAACTGGAGGTCCAATCCCCCTTCGCGCAACACGCACACACCCGCTTCAGCGCCTAATAGAGGAAACGATGAACCCATACCGCATCCTATCCAGCTGCACCATCGAATTCAAAGGCCAGAGCCCGGTCACCGAGATGATCGAGTCGGCTGATTTCACCATTGACGTAAAACGACCGCAACCCGGCTGGCTCGACGCGGAAACGCGCGAGAAAATAGTCGGCTACCATGCCCTGATCGCCGGCGGCGAAAGCCTCAACGCGGCGACCATGGACCGCGCCGACGACATCCTGATCATCGCCCGCAACGGCGTCGGTTACGACAAGGTCGACCTCGACTACTGCACCGAACGCGGTATCATTGTCACCAATACCCCCGGTGCCATGGCCGACGCGGTGGCCGACCAGGCCTTCGCCCTCTTGCTCGGGCTCAGCCGCCAACTGGTGCTCGGCGACGCCCGGGTCAAAAAGGGCGACTCCTACGATATACCCATCGGCGAAGATCTTACGGCGATGACTTTGGGGCTTTTCGGTTGCGGCCATATCGGCGCCGAGGTCATCCACCGCGCCCTCGGTTTCAAAATGCGGGTCCTGGTGCACGACCCCTGGGTCGACGGCGAGAAAATCCGCGCGTTAGGCGCCGAACCGGTCGACCGTGAAACGCTGCTGGCGCAATCCGACGCGATCACCTTGCACGTACCACTAACAGAAGCCAACCTGGAAATGGTCAACGGCGAATTCCTGGGACAAATGAAAAAAGGGTCCTATCTGATCAATACGGCGAGAGGCGGCCTGGTGGACGAAGCGGCGCTGATCGCGGCGCTCAAAGACGAGCATCTAGCCGGTGCCGGTCTCGATTGCCAAGCAACTGAGCCTCCGCAAGGCCAATCCCTGGAGTTGGTACGCCTCGACAGCGTACTCGCCCTACCGCACTCCGGCTCCAAAACCCTGGCCGCCCGCAAGCGTATGGCCATTGTCGCCGCCGAAGGTATTATTGCCCGACTGCAAGGCAAGATGCCCAATCACGTAGTCAATAAGACCGTGCTAGAAAAACTGGGCCTGGCGGGCTAACGCTGCTCGATCCAAGCTTCGTACTCCGCTCGCCGGGCGTGGCCCGGCCGCAGCCGCAATACCTCGCGATACAGCGCGACGGCTCCTTTGCGCTCGCCTTCCGCACGGTGCGTATGCGCCAGATTTTCCCAAGCTTCCGCATAAGTCGGTCGCACTTCGTCGGCCATAATAGTGCCGATCTGCGCGACCACATTCGCCACCAACGAAATAGGCGACCAGCATCCATACACTCGCCAAGGAGCGCAAACCCGGTTTGTGGCTGAACCTGTACAACACCGATATCACAATCAGCACCAAAGACGCCGCAATATACAAAGTGGACTAGCTGAAAGATGCATCAACGACAGGCAACACGGCATGCGA
>DQLG01000633.1 GCA_015660315.1 Candidatus Latescibacterota bacterium | reverse complement strand
TGCGGAACATAGATTAATGACCTTTATAGTGGTGAATAGACAAAGCTGATTTCCATAGATAGTGTCAAGAGATTAATGTATTTCATAAGGAGTAAATTATGTTTGACGAAGAATTGCGCGAGCAGCTAAGAGGGGTACACGCCTACGCCCTGACCGTATACCGGCGCGATGATATTCACACGCTCGATTTAGACGGTTTTGCCCGCAATATAGCATGGGCCGCCGAGCGCGGCGTGAAGATCTTTGTGGTGGCGGGCGGGACGGGCGAGAATGACGCACTTACGTCGCAGGAACGTTTAGCGATGACCGAGCGGGCGCTTGAGACGGTGGGTGATCGCGCCTTGCTCGTGCCGACATTACCCGGCAATTTGGGCGAGGCAGTCGAGTTGGCGCCGCGTTATGAACAGTTGGGGTTGCGCGTGGCTTTGGCGATTCCACCGGTCGTCCGCCAGCAGACACCCGACGATCCCGAGGGAATATTTCGCTATTATCAGGCATTGGGCGCGCGGTCAGGTTTGGCACTGATGCCCTACAATACTCAGGGTTGGTCGGCGGATCTTTTTGTCCGCTTGGCCGAGGTGTCCCAGATCATCGCGATCAAGGACCCGTGTTTCGAACCGCACAATCTGTTCCGGGCGATCAAGCGATTGCGCGATCGTTTTGTCTGGGTCGGCAATAAACGCCACGATCCAGGGGTGTTGCACTTTCGTTTCCAGGCCGGGATCGAAGCTTTTACCGCCGGTTTTGTTAATTTTGTGCCGCAGTTAGAGCTTGAACTTTTTGCCGCCGCGAAGGTGCAGGATTGGCCGCGGATGATCACATTGCAGGAGGAACTAGCGCCCTTGGAGAATTTGCGCTCGCGTTTTGATGACGCGGCTATGCTCAAGGCCACGATGGATTTGATGGGATTGGTAGGCGGGCCGGTCAGGCCGCCGCGCATGGACGTGACGGATGCAGAGCGGGCGGAAATCAAGAACGAACTGGAACGCCTAGGAATCTTGCAAGCTTAACGAAAAAGGCAACTAAGATGGTATCGACCGAATACATTCCGCTTGCCGAACGGGACAAGGTTCTTTTTGACCTCAAGGGGTATTTGCTGTTTCCTGCCGTGCTCAGCGCGGAGGAGATCGCGCCGATCAAGGAGCAGTGCGAAAAAATGCGTCAGGACAAGGAGTCGCTGCCGCCCGCGGAGCGAAAACTGCCGGGCGGGGCGGCCTCGCTACTGATCGATCATCCGGCTGTGATGCGGGTTTTGCACCAGGTCATTGACGACGAGACGGAAAAACTGCGCTGCGAAAGCTGTTTTTTCAGCTATCGCTACCGCGATGACGGGCACAAGGGGTGGGATCCGCACGCCGGCGGCAAGTCGGTTAATCCCAATTACAGTTACCAGTATCACGACGGCAAGATACACTCGGGCATGACGCGGGTGGTCTGGGAACTGAACGGGGTGGAGAAGGACAAGGGCGGGACGGCGTTTATCCCCGGCACCCACAAGTCGAATTATCGCAAGCAGCTCAATCTCTTCGATGAGCGGGATTCGGGGGTCTGGGAGAGTTATAGCTGTCCGCCCGGCTCGTTGCTTATTTTCTCCGAGGGGGTGCGGCACACCTCGTGCCCGTGGGAGCAGGACGATCCGCGCATGGCGCTCTTTTTCTGCTATAACCATATTAATGTCCGACACCACAAACCCGATTTTCCGCCGGAAATGCTCGCCGCGCTGACACCAGAGCGGCGGCGTTTCTTCAACGAAGTCTATCATCCGCAATTCGACCGCTGGTAGTGGGTTTTTAGGTGCCAATGCATAAGGGGTTTTGAGCACAAGACACGATCGTTGTGCAAAGAGAATAGTGCAATGGCTGATAGATAAAAAATGCGTTCGGCCGACTGGCGGACGCGCTTTTTTTTATTCGTGTATGTATCTTTTAGGCCTAACTCTATGGTGTGAGGAGCATACCTTGCAGAAAATATTATTTATCGCCGGGATGGTGGCGATCTTGGCAAATTGCGTCGTTGTCGATGCGGCCGAGCCTATTTTTGTCGCCGAGCGTCCGGCAGAGGTCGCGGCGACGATCGGCTTTGGCGGGATGCTGGTGACGGTTCCTTATATGCCGACTACAAGCGCTAGCTATGCGGATTTCAATGCGGAATTACACAAGGCGTTTACGGCCTTGCATGAGGGCGGGGTTGCCGTTGTAGTGGAGATCGTGCCTGGTGTGGCGCCGCAACCCCTTGGGCGAATGCGGCCCTACTTGGATCACAAGGGGATAATGCAGGGTGGCGGCGGGGACCAGACTTGGTTGCCCGAATTTGATGATGACTTTGTCGCTTTTACCAGTGCGATAGCCCGTGAGCACGGCCGCCCGCAGGGTCCGGTCGTCGCTTTGGCGCTGGGCGGTGTAGAGCGGGCGGATTTGCCGCGCCGGGCGGAGCTTGCTCAGCGAGTTGCGCAGGCGGTCGAGGGAACCGAGGTCGAAGTGCGGCGGGTCGAGCGGCAATTTGTCGATGCGGTCGCAGCGCTGCCGGTGCGGGTAGCGCTTAATCGGGCGGTAGACTCTAGTGATCTGGTTCGGGTATATGATCTCGATGATGGCGCCGATGCAGATCGTGCGCTGGCGGCTGTGCAGCGTTTTGTCGGTGGGCGTGATTTTTCGCGATTGATCTTTGCCCACGGGGTGCCGTGGGTTTTCGCCTTTGCGGGTTTGGCGGGGGATGAGGAGGACGGCAGCTTGGTGTTAGTAGGGGATATGGATGCGGTTGCGCCGGGGCGGACGTCTTCGCGCGGGATTACTTTGGACGGGGCGAGAATGCGGGTTGTAGCCGGGCCTTATCGACTCTACGATGCAATGGGAGTGGCCGTGCCTATGACCGATGGCGAATGGCAGGTGCCGCTCGACGGGCGCGGGTTTTATTTGCGCGCTGACGGAACAGGGGGCTCTTTTGCGGCTTTGGTGACGGCGGTGCGCGCCGCGCAAATCGAGGGGGTCGAACCGCTCAGCGTGGTCGCGCGGGATATGACCGCAGCCGTCGACCGCGGGGCGGTGCTCAAGCTGATGGTGGGCAATGTGCTGAATCGACCGATCGAGGGCGTGCTGAAGGTCGAGCTCGGTGCGCTAGTGGTCGATGCGCCGGCTAGGTTGCGGCTTGCGCCGCATGAACGGCAATTGATCGAGGTGAAGGTTCTCGGAGGAGAGGCCGTCGCCGAAAATATCTATCCGTTGCGGGTCGAATTTGACACGGGGGTGGACGGGGTTGCAGTGCATGAGGAAGTCATGCGGGTCAATCTGATCGGGCGGCAAACCGTTAAGATCGACGGCAAGCTTGGCGATTGGACTGAGGCCTTACCGCAGTCGTTAGGCACGGGTGTTACGGGCTGGTTGGCCTACGACGACACGTATTTATACGTTGCTGCGAAGATTCGGGACCGGATCGAAGACCCGGGTACATTGCGCTTTGCTGATAGGGACGATGATACTTTTTTTTATCCGCAAGTTAGTCATGAACTCGACCTTTCGCAGGCGCTGTTTAAGGTCGACCGGATCCGTAAGCGGTCGGCGAATCCGGCCCATCTCTGGCGGCCCGATGGGACGGGGCGAATTGACGGTCGTTGGGAAAACTCTACGAAGACCCAGGCTTTTGCCATAGACCTGACGATTCCCGACGGAAAACCGCGACAAGTCGCCCTCTATATTCCGCCCGGTGAATTCGATGCGGCGGGCATGGATATAGAGCTATACGATCGCAAACGACAAACGTCGCTCGGCCGCGAACGCCTGGAAACTTTGGGCAAAGGGGTCTATGCTGTCTATCGCCTGGCGGGCAAGGTGCGCATTACCTTGCGGGTGCACGATTGGCACTATCGAGCGCGCTTGGCCGGGATCTTCTTCGACCCGGCGGATAAGGCGTCCGGTTTTGTCGGTTTTGACCGCGAAACTTCGGGCGAGTGGTTCGATCGTTATGGCGCGGAGGGGTTTTATGTGGTCGGGGCCGAACGGATCGATCCGCCGGACGTCAGCCTGCGGGTGCCGAAGGTGATAAAAAAAGAAAGGCGCGAGTGGCCAGAGGGGGTGCGGCGTTTTAGCTACCGGCGCGAACCTGTGCTGCCTTCGGGCGATGTGCCGAGCTTTGACAATGTGCAGATCGCCTTTAACGCAGTAGGGGTGGATACGGCCCCGGTGGAATTGACCGACTATGCCTGTAGCGATTACGAATACGCGCTCAATAAGGTCAGCAAGCGCTATGGCGGTGGCACGGAGGTCTGGCGTTTGCTCGCACCGGGGATGAAACGCGGGAATTTTTATCCGCGCGACGATGCGGGGTTAGGACAAGGAGCGGTGGACGGGGCTAAGCTAGCGATACAATACAAGGACAAGACGCGGATAAGCGAAGCGGCGATCCCCTGGCAGGAGATCCCCGAGGTGCGGGCGCTAATGGAGGCGGGGGAGCCGGTCAAGTTTTCGCTGCGAGTTAACTACAGTCAGGTCGAGTCGCGGGAATTGGCCAGGGGGCGCAGCGCTTCACGGCTTAACGAACCGGCATTTCACGCGATCGGCCAGCCGCATTGGGCCAATGAGCTAGAATTTGGTTGGCAGCGAGATTGAAGGGGTGCGGCCATATTGCATAAACCGATATCGCGAGGCGAAATCGTAATCCTGTGGGCATTGCATGCAGCCGACGCACAAGCGCTTTATGTTAGTGACGACGAGGTCGACGATTACACCGGCACGAGCGAGACTTTTACTATTGAGCAATATCGAGCGCATTACCAACGAGTCGAATATGCCGATGACCGGGTGGACTATGCGATAAGCCCTAGGGATGAACCGGACTCGTTCGTGGGGGAAGTAGTGCTCAATGATATAGATTGGAGCAATCGCTCGGCTAATTTCCGCCTTGCCCTATTGTGCCGGGAATTCTTCGGCAAGGGCTATGGGAGCGAGGCGACCAGGCTGAGACTGAGTTGTGGTTTTGAGCGACTCGATCTGTACCGCATTGAGCTGGCAGTCTATGATTTAGACCCCCGTGCCGCGCACGTCTACGAGAAGGCGCGTTTTGTCCGCGAAGGGTTGCGACGCGACGTATTGTACTGGCAGGAGCGCTATCACAGCGCCATCGTTCTGAGTATCCTGAAACCCGATTATGCGAAACGTTGACCGAATATAGGCCGGAGTCTGCCGTTGCGCGCGCTTTGCGCGTTTGTCGCGCCTTTGGCCGGCGGTTGTTGGCGTATTGGCCATTAGCTCCGGTTAGCCTGTGGTGGGTCGCCATCGATTTGTATATGCGGCCGGCGCTGGATTTGCGGCTGACGCAATGGGGGTGGTGGTGGTTGTCGATTGTTTTTTCGCTGGTGATGTGGCAGGGGCTGTTCTCGATTAGCCGTTTATTGCAGGCTAGGCGTCAGATAATTTTCGTCGGGGCCGTCAGCTTGGTGGCCTCGACATTTTTGATGGCTTCTATCGGCTTTTACCGGTCCTTCTATTGTTGGCCGACAGCCTATGTGCTGGTGCATATTTTTCGCGAACCGCGTGAGGCCTGGGGGTATATTCGCGGTGGGGCGGACCTGACATACGCGCTGTTGCTATTTTTTGGCACGACTGTTATCGCCGGCAGTTGGTATTTTGCTTTGCGGCGACCTGTTCTCCGCTATCAACGAGTGCACCATTTGCTCTTGGCACTATTGTTTGTCGCCGGGTTGGTGACCTTCGGTACGGTGCACCGTCACGCCAGTGCGATGGTGCCGGACGCGGCGGGTATAAAGCTGGCAATTGATCTGGTGGTCAACTCGTTTATCGGCGGGGTCCGCGGGCGTCTTTTGCAGGCCCATCGGCCCGCCCCCGGCGATATATACGGCGGCGCGCCCGTTGACACGACGGCGCCAAACCTGATCGTTGTTGTCGGCGAAAGCGTTAGCGCTGGCCGCACTGGTATTTACGGCTACCGCCGTCAGACGACGCCACGCCTGGCGGCGTTGCGCGAAGAACGACCAGAAGATTGGGTGCAGTTCGCACGGGCGGTGTCCAACGCATCGGCGACCAAGGTCTCGTTACCGGTGATGCTGACCGGGCTCTTCCCTTCGCGCGAGCCGGTCGAACAGCATACTTTCCCGCTCTTGTGGCATTATGCCCGCGCTGCCGGTTATCGCACGGCGCTGATTTCCTCGCAGAGCTATACTTGGAACAATCTCGAAGGTTTTTTTGTCGACGAAGGTTTGCAGCACGTGTTCACGCTTGAGCGCTCCGATGCTGAAATTGTCAATTCCGAAGGCATCGACGACCGCGAGATGTTGCGCGAGGCTTTGCGCACGATCGACCGTTTTGCAGCGGAAGGGCCGTTCGCGGTGGTGCTGCAGTTCAATTGCACTCATTATCCCGGTTATTCGCCGTCGCAGTTCAAGCCGTGGGCGGAGTCAGATGAGGACCCGGACGCGCGTTTCGACAATTCAATCGCTTATATGGACCACTTGCTCGGGCAGTTGTTCGAGCATCTCGAAGAGCGGGGCCTGGCGGCGAATACCAGTGTGATCTTCGCCGCAGACCACGGCGAGGACCTCGACAATGTGCACAATACCCATCGCACAGACTCCTATTATCAGACGACGATCGCGGTGCCTTTTTTCGCCGTCGTGCCCGAGCGGCACCGGCAGGTGTTGGGCGAGCGTTTTGATCAATTGCGTCGCAACGAGGAGACGCGTGTGGCGCTTTCAGACTTGGTGCCGACGGCGGTCGATCTTATCGGCCTTGCCGAGGACACCAAGGTAGATGAATGGCTCGGTCAATTGGACGGCCGTTCGCTATTGCGCCCTGTTGCGGCGGACCGCCTGTTGGTGGTGGTCAATACCGACGAGCATGTGCGCTGGTCGCGCAAGGGCTATGCGGTGCTCGCCGACGACTGGAAATTCATCAATTACAGCTGGCGGGGTTCTATGCTTTTCGATTTGGCGAGTGACCGGCTGGAACAGCACAATTTGCTCGAAGGTGGTGAGGAGGCATTGGGCGAGGGGGCGCGGAGGCACCTTGGGCGGGTGCGGGCGTTAGTTGAAGGAACGTCATCGCTGCAGGATGTGCATACCGACTAACCGAGCCGGCCCAATCCCGTACCTTTCTTCGGCGGTATTAAAAGATTGAGGCTCGCTGTGTCGTCCTCCGGGTCAAAGTGCGTCCAGGCGATA
>DQLG01000463.1 GCA_015660315.1 Candidatus Latescibacterota bacterium | reverse complement strand
GGGCAGTCTGCCGACGAAGGCCTGTAATTGCTCGGCGGAAATGACCCGCTTGCCAACGGTGGCCACGGGTTTGTCCTCTGCGGTGCAGCCACCGAGCCAGAGTGTGAAAGACAAGATGCCAACTAAACGCATGTATTCCTCCCAAGATCTCATTTAATATACGGGTACTGAGTTACCGACCATCCCCGTGTATCCGTCGATGACCAGCCAGAGACCGGCGGCGACGAATTGACCGATGACCACCCCGATAAAGAACGGGCGGGTCAGAGCGTAGGTGCGGGGACCACCGTATTTTAGGGCGGTAATCTTGATCAACCAAGCTAAAAATATGGAAAACCAAATGCTGTTCATCACCCAGCCGGTGCTCACCGCGAAACCCAGCGGGTGAAAAGGCCACCATACAAAATAATGGCGGGCGGCCATTAGGCCCCCCATTATTAACGCGCCAAAGCCCGTCCATAGCCAGCCGATTAGATCCGGACCGGTGGGGGTGGCGAGTTTTTTGGCGGCGAAATCGGAGGGGTAGGCGGCAAAACCGGTGAAATATTGCGGGTGCAAATTGAGCGCACCGTCGCGATAGGCTATGTGCAGCATAAACCAGCACGAGGCGACGAGACTGATGAGCATGGCGGTGACGATGGCCCAAAATAGGCCGCGGCGCGAGCCTTTGAGGTCGCTGCCTAAACGCAGACCATTGGCTAAAGGTGCGGTCATGAAAACCAATAGGTCCCCGGCCCATACAAAGGTGTAGCCGGTGGCGACCATACCGGCTGGCCCCAGCGCCGGGACGCCGACGCTCGATACGACAAAACCGGCGGGCACCATTTCCGGGGTCACGGTGGGCAAGCCGGCCTCGGCGATTACCCGGGCCAGCCCGATAAAGATGACCAGCGTGGAAAAGAGGAAGAAGGGCACGATCCACGCGGGGATCCCCGATTGCCACAACCAGTAGCCCATAATGCTGACCCCGGCAAAAAAGAGGCCGAGCGAGGCCCGGTAGGAGAGGATTTCCTGCGAGTCGTCGATGCGCTCGTCGCCGGTAAGCGCCTTGCGGAAGACATCGCGCAAGTGTGGGCGGGCGGTCCACAGGCCGTAGCAGACCAGGATGATAAGTGCACCCATCATCTGATGCCCCATAATTGCGCCGACCGGGCCGGAGCCGGTCCAAGGACCCAATTCTTCGGGGTTGAAGATGCCGATATAGGTAAACAGGCTCTCCTGTACCACGTGTAGCAAATAGAAAAACCACAGGCTGAAGGCGATATTAGAATTGATAAAGTAGGCGAAACCGAACATCAGGAAATTGATGCGGATACCCAGGGTCGCGGTGCGGTTGAATATTTCGATGCTGGTCGAGGGCACTATCGGGGCAATAAAATTAAAGTAGTGATGCAGGGCGTTGACGCTATTGATGAAGAGCGGCAACAGCAGGCCACACCACATCACGGGATTGCGGAAAATGGGCTTGAGGATTTTTTTTTCACCGTCGGCCCCGTCTTGGATCAGCGCCAGCGGTACCTGGGCTAAAGGAAAGACTAGGCGTTCATTGTCCACCCATTGCCGACGCAGCATCGAAATGGCGGAAATAATGGTCGCGTAGAACGCGGCATAAAAGACAAACCAGCGCAATAGCGGCCCTAGCCAAACGTGCCATGGGATTGCAGATGAGTCTTGCGTGCCCTCGTAAAAGGCTTTGACGGCTTCTGGGTCGAAGACTACCATCCACCCCGAGAGGAAGGGATGGACCTGGTCGGCCCATTGATTTTCGGGGGTGGCGTAGTAGAAAGTGCCGGTGATCATCGGCAGCAGCATGCCAATGACGCCGCGCGTGGGGATGGCGGTGGCGACAGCCATCATGATGAAGATGGTCACTAGCTCGCCGCGACTAAAGGCCCAGGCCCGGTTGAGTGCCCCCAAAAAAAGATGCAGGGTCAGCAATAGCACGAAGAGCAGGAAGAAGGCCGCCGGGGTCGCCGAGCTAAGGCCTAGACGCGATCCCTGGATCACCATGCTGCCATAGGGGATGGCGATGGCGATGAGCAGGCTCATAGCGCAGCCAACTAGGAATCCCCGCGCGGTAATCGCTGAGGGGGCTGGTGGTGTTTCTTTGTGTGGTGCAGTCTCGGCCATTTTTTGCCTAAATTTTGTGGGCGTAGACAATAAAGTAAATACAGTGAAAGGGGGCAAAGGAAATGCGGTGCAAGTGGTGAGCCGAGGCTTGGGGATTGTGGTGGGTTTGTTATTGCTGGTCATTGTCGAGTTGGGCCTGCGGGCCTTAGCTATCGGGCCGAGCAATGGTCTTTTTATCGCCGAAGGAGAGGATTACCGGCTCAACCCGCAGGCGGCCCGACGTTTTTTCCCGCACCAGTATGCGCGCTTGGCCCCGGGCCAGGATCGATTCGCGCAAAAAAAAGACGAAGGCGTCTTGCGCATTTTTGTGCTTGGGGCTTCGACCTTACTGGGTTTTCCCAATCCGGCCCAGACCTCGTTTCCGAATTTCTTGCAATTGATGCTCGAAGACGCCTATCCCGGGCGCGAATTCGAGGTCATTAACTGTGGCATTACCGCCATTAATTCTTATGTACTGCTCGACTTCGCCGAAGAGGTCGCCGCGCAAGAGCCGGATCTGGTGCTGATCTACGCGGGGCATAACGAATTCATTGGACCCTATGGCGCGGCGACGCCCTTTGTGCGGCTGGGCAGTGACCGATCTTTTATTAAGCTGCAAATGCGCTTGCAGCACACCCGCATCTACTATCTGCTCGGCGAGGTGCTATACTATGCGGGTCAATGGTTGCGCCCCGATAGACAAGCACCTTCTTTCGGCTTGCATCTAGTGCAGCGGGAGATCTATTGGGGGGATGCTGCACATGCTGAGACCACGGCCAATTATCGCGATAACTTAAGCGAATTATTGGCGATTATGCGTACGCGCGGCGTGCTGGTGGCGCTTTGTACGTTGGTTTCAAACCTCGAAGGTTTCCATCCTTTGCGTTCGCAGGAGCCAACTCCGCCGGCAGGCGCGGAGCTTGCAGGAATCGTGAATGATTATCCCCACCATGCAGGGGTGCATTTCGCTACCGGGTTAGATCGGAAAGTACGAGCGGATATGAAGGGCGCGCTCGAGGCTTTTAAGCGCGCCCGCGATCTCGACACAATCCACCTACGTGCCTGTGCGCCCTTTAACAATATTCTCCGCGAATCGGCTGTGGACGGGGTCTGGTTAATTGATCTCGAACGCGCTTTTGCAGCAGCAGCACCTGCGGGGATCGTCGGCGATGAACTCATCAGCGAGTATCTGCACCCTACGGTTTGGGGGCACTATCTGATGGCGCGCAATATTCTCGCGGAAATAGTCGAGCGCGAAGAGGTCTTCGCAGGGGGTGATGTGGATCCGGACGCGTTGAAAACCTTTGCGCAATATTGCCGGCGTCTCGGCTATGGGGTGCAGGAACGTGTCTTGGCGCGCAATGATCTGATATTGTTGTTGCGCAATATGCCCTACCGCGACCGCCCGCAGGTATTAGAAGAAAGGCTGGTGGGTTTGGTGGGAGAGCAATTGAGCGAATTGCCCAAGATGAGCCATGCACAGATTGAAAATTTTGCCGGGCGTGGCGGTTTTGTTTTTCTGGCTAAAGTGATCGAAGAAGCGGGAGATGGGGATCGGCGGCGTTTAGCGGCACAACTCATGACTTTAGCGCAACCCTTGGGATTTATGCCATAGGGGATGTGGCCTCTAGTAATTCTTCCCCATAGGCGAATAATAGCGGTGTACCGCCGGTGTGGACAAAGATAATGTCCTCACTGTCGGCGAAACGGCCCTGCCGCAATTGATCGACAAGACAGGCGAAGGCCTTGCCCGAATAGGTGGGATCTACAAGAATGCCCTCGTGGCTGGCCAGCAGGTGGATCGCGTCCAGTGTTCTTTGGTCCGCATGGCCAAAACCATAGCCGACATATTCATCGGTTACCTCGATGAGCGTGGGATCGGCGTGACATGTGAGGCCGATATGGGCCGCGGCTTGCTCGGCTTGTCGGGCGATTTGCTCTGATATGCCAGTGGCCTGGCTCATTTTGCTCTGGGAGGTGCCGAGTACTTGCAGCGGGCGGCCCAGGAGTGCGAAACCGGCGAGCAAACCCGCTAGGCTGTTGCCGCCGGAGCCGATCACCAGATGGCCCGGCGCGATGGACTCGTCCAGGCATTGCCGTTCTATTTCCAATGCACATTGTATATAAGCTACGCGCGAGAGCAGGCCGGAAAGACCAGTGAAAGTTTTATGCCCCGCTTTGTTTAAACGCTGTTTTTCTTGCTCTATCGTCTCGTTAATATCGGCCGGTGAGGCCATGCGAATATCGATTCCGCAAAGCTGGTCCAGCAGATAATTGCCCTGGGCCGGATGGCTGCGACCCATCGTCGAATCGTCTTCGCGTAGAACTAGGGCGCCTTTGAGGTTGAGGCGTGCACAGGCGGCGGCGAATTGGCGACAGTGATTGGATTGCACGACCGCGCTTAGCACCACCGCGTCATAACCTTGTGCGGTGGCTTCTGCTAGGGTGAATTCGAGATAGCGGGTTTTGTTGCCGCCGAAAGCTAGACCGGTCATATCATCGCGCTTGATCCAGATACGTGGTCCGTTGAGCACCGTGGTGAGCCGGGTGCAAGGTTGTAGGGGCGTCGGCAAGTGGCTTAGGAGGTGTCGCGGCAGCGCATCAATCGCGCGTTGTATCGTCTGGCAGTCCACAGGCTCTCCTTCTTCAGTTCGCTGGAACAAGAAAATTAAGGCTTGCTAAAAAATACCGGCTCTGCAGGGCTTTGTGCTCGGCGGTGTTTTTTTTTGCGGTAATATTAATAAACGCGTAGGCGGTTGCCCACCGTGCCGGTTAGGGCGTCGATTAAGAGCCAGCAGCCACCGACGACGATTTGGCCGAGGGCGAGACCTATGAAAAAAGGCACGGTCTTGCGATAAAGACTCGCGCCACCGAAGCGCAGGGCCAGAGATTTTATCAGC
>DQLG01000106.1 GCA_015660315.1 Candidatus Latescibacterota bacterium | reverse complement strand
GTATAGCGTTCCTCGTAGAGTAATTTTTTAATTAAGAGAATTATCCCAATATCTCGTTCCCGATAAGCTCTATTTTTTCCCCTTGCCCTCCGCGGTCTTAGACAGGGGAATTCTTTTTCCCAAGCCCGGAGAGTATAGGGTTGTAAATCTGTAAGTTCGGCGACTTCGCTAATGCTGTAATACAGCTTGGTTCCCAGTGGATTATTCACGTGCTAGCTCCGGTATCACCTTTTCGTTTACGCCAGACTATCCGTAAAGGAGTCCCTTCAAAATCAAACTCGCTCCTAAGCCGATTTTCTATATGGCGACGATAATTACCCGGCACTTCTTTGGGTAGATTAGTAAAGATGGTAAATGCGGGAGGCTTCGTCGCATATTGCGTTGCGTAGAGCAAGCGAATACTCCGCCCCTCGTGAGTCGTGGGATACTCTGTTGACAATTGTTGGATAATTTGGTTTAAACGCGCCGTAGGTATTCTAGTTTGTCGCTTTATGCCCACTTCTGAAACTACTTCAAGACACTTTTGAACTCTCCGCCCTGTTAATCCCGACATGCACAAGACTGGGTAATCACGTAAAAAGGGGTATCGGCGGCGAATCTCCTGCCGACACTCTTCCACATCCATTCCCTCAACCAAATCCCACTTATTTACCGCAACTACCAATCCACAACCCGCCTCCAAGACTTGCTCCATAATTCGAGCATCCTGCATGACCCACCCCTCCGAACCATCTAAGAGCACAACCGCAACATCAGCTCTATCAATACTATTCGAAGCCCTACGACCACTATAAAACTCAACATCATCATCTACTTTCGATCGCCGCCGCATCCCTGCAGTATCCATTAATTGGATTTGCGTATCCTTCCAAGTCAACCGCAATTGAGTCGTATCGCGAGTCGTACCCGGCTGGTCGTGCACAATAGAGACCTGATATCCTGCCAAGCGGTTTATTAGCGTTGATTTCCCGACATTCGGTCGCCCGACCAAAACCACCTTGACTCCGTCTTCCAGTTGGTCTTCTGCATAGGAAGCGGCATCTTTAAAAAGATCAACTAAGGCATCAAGTAAATTGCCTGACCGCCTTCCGGTGGCTGCCGAAACAGGAATAGCTTCCCCTAGCCCCAAACCATAGAATTCATCCAATAATTGTGTGGTTCCGACTCCATCAACCTTGTTTACGACCAAGAGAGTAGTCCTTCCCCCCTTGCGTAACATACTTCCGACCTCACGATCCAAGTCGGTCACGCCCGTGGTGCCATCACAGAGGAATAAACATATATCGGCCTCGGCAATTGCCGTCTCAGCCTGAGAGCGAACAGCGACCTCTATCGCATCTTTCGAGCCAGGAACATACCCTCCCGTATCGACGACAGTGAATCTGCGCCCCGCCCACTCAGCCTCGGCAAATATCTGATCGCGCGTAACGCCAGGCTGATCGTCTGTGATCGCCCAACGAGTACCCAATATCCGATTAAATAAAGTTGATTTTCCAACATTGGGACGCCCAACGATGGCAACGACGGGCCTCAAGCGCCCCATCAACTCGATTTGGTCTCCCGGAGGCGGGTTAATTTTTGTCATTTTTTCGCCCAACATAATACCCTAACTCATTCAACTGACGGCCTTCACCTTGCACTGCAATGCGCTGATCAGCCCAGTAGCGTTCAATCGAGCCAATTAAATCATAGTCCCCAACTGAAAGAGGGGTTCCGACAATCTCCTCTAGCTGTGGAACGGTCATATCATCCAAAGTAAGCCCATCTCCGTTTATACAATTAGGCGGCAAAAAAACTATATTTCTCATAGTTCCATCCTGGATTCTCGTCACAATATCTCGCCCTGTAAGTAAGCCGGAAACGGTAATACCTCGTCCGAAAAAATCATTATCCACAACCAAAAGGTCTACCTGGAAATTTTCAATTTCATTCAACCTGTGAACCAACGGATCCAACACACCCGCGGCCAACCGCCCCGTCACCAAGCCGATGCGGGAGAGCTTGGGAATCCCCACCGGCAAATTTCCCGATTTTGCAGACCAAGTATTGAGAAACGAGCGAACCATCCCAATACCATTCTCGAGTTGGGGAAATGCATCGTAATACGATGTTTGCGGTGGGTTCCTACCCGTTAATAAAAATAATTCGTCTGCAGCATATACGAACCGCTCGCCAAATCGCCGCTTAAAATCTGCGCCTCGGTCTTCGGCAAATGCTATATATCCCGAAGCGATTTCAGGGGTCACAGGTTTGAGCGTTACTAGTTTTTCCCTGTGATCGGTCAACCCCACGGGAACGAGCGCTACAGATCGAACGGCAGGATAAAAAACGGCTAAATCAGCAACGGTCCGTTCGAGATGCTCACCATCGTTCAAACCCGGACAAACGACCACTTGGGTATGCATTTCAATGCCGTTTTTAGCGAGTTTTGCCAAACGTTCGTTGATATCTGCCGTCTCTTTATTGCGGCCAAGAAGAACCTGTCGAAGCTCGGGGTCGGTGGCATGCACGGATATATACTGCGGGGTAAGCCCCTGGTCGATAATTCGATCAATATCCTTTTCGCTGACATTAGTCAGCGTCACATAGGAACCGTGCAGGAACGACAGCCGAAAATCATCATCCTCAAAATAGAGACTTCGCCGCATTCCCTTTGGCATTTGGTGGATAAAGCAAAAAACGCATTTGTTATTACAACTCCGCAACCGCAAATCTTCAAAAACTAAACCAAAGGTCTCACCCGCTTCGCGTTCGATATCGGCTTCATATACCTCGTCACCCCGCTCAATATCAATCTGTAAAGCTTCATCCGCGCTACTGACTTGGAAGTCGATTAAATCCCGCACATCTTCACCATTAACACGTAAAATACGATCTCCGATGCAAAATCCCGATCGATCCCCGAGGCTGCCCGGCTCGATTTCTTTAACGATAACCATTAATTTAATATTTGTAGTTGAATGCGATTAGGCGAGACTTGCACAATATATAGGTCAATGCCCTCTATACCCTTAGCTGTTATATCCCGGGCGATAGTAAAACCCGTTTCCTTGCAGCGAATATCAAACACCGCTACTCCTTTGTTATAACTGCGACGATAGATTTTCTCGACACCAGATACATGGTATGGGAAGGCATTTTCAAACTCTTCCATGCGGTCGAATTCCCCCGCAACCACCAAACGAACCAGGCGCCCAGAATACATTTTCTCACGCCAATTTTCTGCTAAGCGCGATATCAATTTCCCCGAGATCTTTTCGATGCCGTTTCGCAGGGCTTTATCCCCAGCTGATGCCAAATTGACATCGGCTCCCCTTTCACTGTGCACCAATGATGCAAATACCTCACGGGTATCTGTCCATAAGGCTTCAATCCTTATTTCGGCGGTCGCAGAGTATAAACCTAAACCCTTCAGTGAGGTCCCCGAAAAGGGCACTGCGGGGTCAGGGACCTCCCCCACTAGAGCTTCCACCCGTACGACAATGTCAGCACCTTGCTCGAAACCAACACTGGCTGCCTGAGCCAGCGATCCATCTTCGATCCTCATCGGAGCCGAAAGATTAAACCGAGCACTTTTGCGCAGTAGGTAATCTCTCAGTAAAGTTGCCGATAGATCCCTTGTGCCCTCTTTACCATATGTGTATACATCTCGCCCCATACACATTATATATGGATTCCCAGCATGGGTGATCAACAGTTCCAATGCGTCCAATCGCTTGTGTAAATTCCCAAGCTCTACGACGGCTTCAATATCAACTTGATATGTTTCCTCATCAATCAGACCATGTTTAATAATTTCATATGATCGAATATACCCATCCGTTCGACTCAGAATATGATCTTCTAATACTGAAAAATTATCCACTCGGGTTTCAGCGCTAATCAAAGTACCAACCCCCAATTCAACCGCTTCGCGCATCGCAGCCTTTTTAGCTTGGGCAAAGGCTCCGGCAAGATCTCCGGTCGCAATGTACCCCAAACCGCTAGCTTTTACCCGAGATAGCACATCGGCCTGTAGCGGTATGTATAATATGCCGAGCAGTGCGATGGCTATAGCATACAACAACATCAAAATTCCATACGGAATGAATTTTGCAATTCTCTGACCATTAACAACGCTTCAGCGCCTGAAACAGTTCGCTCTGGATAGAAATGGCCCGTGCGCTTATCCGCGGCCATAAACCCGCGTTCAGTGCTCAATGCGATAGCATTATAGGCATAAAAATCACTTCTAACATCGGGAAATCTTGACGACTCCCCCACATATCGAATACTCAGTGAACGATCCCCGCTCAGCAAGACCAATATCCCTTGGTTGACCAGGGCATAATTGGCCCTGGTCAAGGCTTGCTCGGGTTGAAACGAATGGTCTGGAAACAGTTCAAGCCCAGGAACACCGAGGGCCAGTATTTCCTCTATCCATGGCTTTGCCCAATAATTACCTATATCAATAGCTTCAGAAGGATTTGATAAACTCGCCTGATCGCCTGGAGTTTGGAAATTAGCCCCATCTTTAATGGGTCGACGCTTTAATACTAATTCTGCGAGTTTCAATTCTTCTAATAATAAAACAGCCAATTCCCCACGGCTGATTTCTTCTTTCAGGGCAATTTTTATGCCCACCCCAGTACCTGGTGCCGCCCGCTCAATCATTTGGATCTGTTCTACTTTGTGCATTGCCCTTGCAACAAAGGGACCATGATTGAGCTCAATAAGCCGGGTATATGATGCGCGAGCCAACGGTAAATTTTGAGCCTGCAGGTAGCTTTGGCCTTCAAAAAAGTAGCTTGGAGGATATTCGGGATTAACGTCCTGGGCTTTTCTATAAGCCCTGAGTGCCTCTGGAAGCCATTTATTGGCAGCTTCCCCCCTCGCAATTCCTTCTGCCGTTGCGACCCGCCCCTTGGCAATATGGGCATCGACAAAATCATTTTCCTTGTGTAGCGCCATCTCGATTTCTTTCCGAGCGCGAAAAAAATCTCCGCGTTGCATTGCTACCAAGGCAAAACCCACATAAGAACCGGGAAAATCATCCTTCAATAACCTTGCCCTTGCGAATTCTCGCTGGGCACTCATAATATCACCGCGATCAAAATTCAGTAGACCACGTTGATAGTGATTGCTCGCTGTATCAAGGGGAGACTGTTGAACTACCTGGGCTGGGCCACAAGCTACAAGTACTAGCGATAGCAGTATTAACGGCATATTTCTCATCCGAATAGTCACTGTAAATACCTTAAGCGATATCCTCAAAACAGTATCTCATTACAAAATTCCCACATCAATACAATAAGACAAATAGTTGGGAATTTATTTGGATTAAATGACATTAAAAATGCACACAAAGTCATCTCTACGAATGTACTACATGGAAATTACAATATTAAAACTTAACCCGCAACAGTAGTTGATCCTTTACTAAGACTTACATCGGGCGGTATTTATATAGCGCTAAGAAAATATGATAAAAAATCGCCCGACCTCATATACGGCCGGACGACTACAATGTGATGCTATGGAGCGGGAGACGGGGATCGAACCCGCGACATCAAGCTTGGGAAGCTTGCGTTCTACCACTGAACTACTCCCGCAATTTTCAGTCTCATAAAATATGAGACTGCTCATACCATGTCAACATACCCCTCCCCTCCCTGTCTGTATTTCCACCCATTAACTATTCGTTGAATAACACCCTGCTTACCCAAATCTTCGACATTCAATTCCCACAAGCGACGATCCCGTCGGCACCAGGTTAATTGACGTTTTGCAAAATTCCGAGTTCTCTGCTTTATCAAGGAAATTGCCTCTTCGATTGAAATGCGCCCAGTAATATAGGCCTCTATTTCCTGGTACCCCATAGTCCCCATTGCATAGGCAGTATGACCATAGCCCATTTCAAGCAAGCTTCCCACCTCTTGCACCAACCCTTGTTCCAACATTAAATCTACTCGTGCGTTAATTCGACCATACAATTTTGCACGGTCCATAGTGAGGTTTACCATCAAGGAATGGCATCCTAGAGTAGTTGAACCTTCAGTTTTCCATAATTCACCTAAAGGCCTTCCATTCTTCAATATGATTTCTAAACACCTCATTATCCGTTGTATATCTCCGGCTTCTATTCGGTTTTGTGCTATGGGATCAATATCGCCCAATTCCTTGTATAATGGAGCGATTCCTTCGTCTTTTAGTCTTTGTTGCAAATTGTTTCTGATATCTGCACTGTCTATATCTTCATCTTCTATAAAGAATCCATCATAAACGCTTTGCCAATACAATCCGGTACCTCCCACCAATAGAGGAACCCCTCCCTTATCCCATATTTTATGAATTCTGTTTCTAGCCGCACGAGCATATTCTCCCGCACTGTATTTTTGATCAGGATTGAGCATATCTAAAAAATGATGCGGAAACCGTCCTCTCTGTTCTTGATTAACTTTGGCTGTGCCAATATTCATATATCGATAAATTTGTCGAGAATCAACAGAAAGTATTTCGGCTTTAGGCAAATATTTAGCAACATCAAGAGCGATCCCTGTTTTTCCTACTGCAGTTGCACCTGTTATTAATATTGTTGTTTTCATAATTTATTTTATACGCAATTATTTGTATGAGCTTTTGTCTTAATCTAAAACAAAAGCCCTTCCATTATCGCAGGCAATAGGTATCCGATAACGAAAGGGCTTAGCTAAACGAGCTTAAGCGATATGTGGTCGGGGTGGCCGGATTCGAACCGGCGACCCCCTGCTCCCGAAGTGAACCGAGGCTTTTCTGGTTAAATCGTAGCATTTCATAAGAACTTGTTAAATAAGCAACTACACCGATCATGACTTCGGTTTAATCCATTCTATTTTTGACTATTTCAGCCCAGTCCGTGCACAAACGGTGCACATGCTTTCTGTTTAGGCACGGCATCACTTTCTTTCCGTTTTGATTAGCCATAAACCGGTAGGGGCAAGTAAAAGCAACAGCGGAATCTCGCTTCGAAAAGGTATGTATTGTAGTGCAGTCTCCGATGTCCCAAAAGAAGGTGGACTGTATGTCTCGAGGTCAATCATTTGCCCTAATCCGTCCCCCGAAACCAAAATGTCCGTCAGGTTATTCCCATCTAAAATCGACGCGCCGCACTTTTTGCCCCCCATTCGGTAAAATACAGGTGACCGTTCGCCACATCCAATCGTTGTTGGGCGGTCTCGCCTCTCTATTTAAAGATAAATCTTACTACTTTCCACTTAACAACTCAACCGCTTATACAAGCCCTCACTCTACTGCACTGCGAATCGACTTCGGCAGCCCAGATCCCGCAGTGCGGCGACCGCGTTATCAGGCACCACTACAAGGCCATTGCCCACAGGTGCCGGCTAACCCACTGCCCATCAGCGCACGATGGGCCTCACCACTCGGCTGTTTGAACAGAGGTGGCTAACGCGCTCCCAATCAACACCGCAACCACTTTGTACTGGACAAATGTAATACATTGCAGTTTTTTGCATCTTGCATGACTCTACATGTAGGTATTTAGCCCTGTTGGTCTTCAAAATATTTACCGATTTTTGCCCAACAATCAATTCCATAATGTGTGCCGCCTCAGCAACGGATGTAAGAGGTCGCCAGAGATGCCAGAGGATGATGTATTATGCAGACAGAATCTCAGAGCGCCGCCGGTCAGGTAGAAGAAGCCCGAACGGCCACGACAGCTCCCCTTGATGCTGCACAAATGCAAGCCTTCGAGGACGACGGCGCAGTGCTGGTGGACCTGCGCCTCAAGCCCGACCAGTTGGACAGGGCTGAGGCCGCGTGGGATCGCCACGCTAAGGGGGACGATCCTGGGCAGGGCAACATACTTGAAGACCAGGATTACGTGGAGCTGATCTCGGCGCCGGTGTTCGAGGAGATCGCCAAGCAGGTGCTGCGCAGTGACAAAGTCTTCATCCTTGAGACGGGGCGCGCGGGAACGGGGATCGATCGCGCGGAGACGAACGAGATGGCCCAGCGCAACGACTGGCCGGAGAAGCACGGGATCCGGTCGGAGTGGGCCAATTCCATGCACACGGATGTGCAAGTGACGACCGAGGACTTCGAGGCGACGCCGCGGCGTGAGCACCTGGCCATCTGGTTCTGGCTGAACGACGTGCCCGCCGAGCGCGCCGCGATGCGAGTGCTCAAGGGCAGTCACAAACGGCTGGGCGCGCACTGGCAGGAGATGCAGCAGCGCTGGAAGGCGAACCCGAACTCGCCGCTGCCGGTGCGGCATGGGCCGCGCTGGGAGGCCGAAGGCGAGCCCGACGCCCGCTGGTTCGCAGCGCTGGAGCCCACCGCCATGGCCGCGCCCCGCGGCTACGCCCAAGTCTTCTCGCAGTCTCTTCTCCACGCCGGTTGGCACTCGGAGGACACCGAGCCGCGCAAGGGATTCCATATCTCGTGGGTCGCCGATGGAGTAAGCATCGGAGGGATGCGCTTCAACGACCAAAGCGGGCGGATCGACGGCGTGCGCCAGCGGAGCGCGGAGTTGCGGCAGGTGATGGACCCGGATCGGCGGCACGTGGCGATGGAGAACAGCACGCTCGAGCGGCTGGTGGTCCTGTGGGAGGAGGAGTGGCCGCCAACACTGCGAGAGCGCTTCCGGCTCTGATTGGGTAGCCAATGTGCCAATTTAGTCACATATCTATATGTATCTGACCGGAACCTGAAAATTGGCCCAGTTAGAGGGTCAGTGTTTCGGTTTTTATAAAAGCCGCTAGGCTCAGATAATCCCGCCGACTATGGGGTGTTCGCTCGCAGATGGTGAACATTTGGTGCACATTGAGATAATTGGGAGTGCGAACCTATAAAAAAGTCCTTGCAAGTTGAAAATTTGCAAGGACTTAATAGTGGTCGGGGTGGCCGGATTCGAACCGGCGACCCCCTGCTCCCGAAGCAGGTGCGCTAGCCGGGCTGCGCTACACCCCGTTCACATTTGACATACAAAGGCTACAAGCCCCTAGGGACTCATAGCCCTTAAAGAATGGTCGGGGTGACTGGATTCGAACCAGCGACCTCTTCAACCCCAATGAAGCGCGCTAGCCGGGCTGCGCCACACCCCGACCTATGAATGCCGACCAAAATTTGAAGAAGGAATGGTGAGCTAGCCAGGATTCGAACCTGGGACCCCCGGTTCCGGAAACCGGTGCTCTATCCAGCTGAGCTACTAACCCATTCGCTTAGATAGTCTTCTTCTTATGACGATTCTTACGCAGACGTTTCTTACGCTTGTGAGTAGCGATCTTATGCCGCTTTCTCTTCTTGCCACACGGCATCCTTCTTCTCCCCTGGACCTTTGTCCTTTAAATTTTTATTCTCGACTCGTGCCCGCAACTCTTTTGATGCCTTAAAAGTTGGGGCTTTTCGGCTATCTATTTTTACTTCGGATCCCGTCCTAGGGTTTCGGCCCGTCCGAGGCGCTCTTTCGACCACCTTAAAGGTGCCAAAACCGCGAATTTCTATATGATCCCCACGTTCCAATGCCTCTATTACAGACTCGATGAAGCCATCAACGACAGCCGCAGTATCCGTCTTAGTTAACCCAGTCCCCTGGGCGATAAGACGCACAATATCAGCTTTCGTCAAGACCTTCCTCCCTCGACCTAAAAGGCACTTTAAAAG
>DQLG01000681.1 GCA_015660315.1 Candidatus Latescibacterota bacterium | reverse complement strand
TTCATCCAGGGCATCATGACCATCATCTTTTCGTTTATTTTGCTACCCTTCGCGTTAGACGCGGTGGGGGGGCTGGCGGGTCTGCGCGAGACGATCAGCGACCCGCAGATGTTTTCGCTAGTGGCACCGGCGGAGATCGGCACCTTTTATATCGCGGTGATCGCGCTCAATGCGCTAATCGGCATCGTCACCCAGCCACATACGATGGGCAACTGCGCCGCCGGGCGGTCTGAGTCGGATGGTCGATTCGGCTTTACGGTGGGCAGCTTTATCAAGCGATTTTGCACGATGGCCTGGAGTTTGACAGGGCTCGCGGCGGTGGCTTATTTTGCCGGCCGCGAGGTTGATCCGGACCAGGTCTACGGGCTGATGGCGCGGGAGTTCTTGCCGGCGATTATGCCGGGGCTACTCGGCATTTTTCTCGCGGCATTGTTGGCCTCGGTGATGAGTTCCTGCGATTCGTTTATGATCGCCTCGTCGGCGCTGTTTACGGAGAATGTCTACCGACCGTTAAAGCCCGAGCGCGACGGCGATCACTATTTGTTGGTCGGGCGTGTTACATCGTTGGTGGTGGTGGCCGGCGGCGTGCTGTTCGCCTTTTGGTTGCCGGGGGTGGTAAAGGGGCTGGAGATTTTCTGGAAGATCTCGCCGATGATGGGCATTGCCTTCTGGCTGGGGCTTTTCTGGCGGCGGGCGACGGTGGCGGGAGCCTGGGCTTCGACGGCGGCGGCGTTTTTCGTCTGGTGGTTGACGACGACCGATTTTTTTATCGGCTTCATCGGTGCATTGCCGATGGCCGAGGCGTTGCGCTTTGTACTAGTCAAGGGCGGTAGCGCGGAAATTTACCTGCCCTGGCAGATGATCTTTTATTTGACGGCGGGCACGGTGGCGGGGATCGTCGTCAGCTTGTTCACCCAACCGGTCAATGAGGATAAGTTGGACCGCTATTACGAACTGGTGCGAACTCCGGTCGAAACCGGTGAGCCGGCCCCAGTGGAGCCTTGCACGATTCCCGCCGGGGTCGCGGTGCCGGACAAGCGGAATATTTTCGCCAATAGCAGTATCGAAGTAATGGTGCCGGACAAGAGCTCGGTCTATGGTTTTGCCGCGTCTTGGGGCGTGGTGGTGGGGCTGATCTATTTTTTCATTGCGGTGACGGGTTAGTCGTCTAGCCCCATCATTTGCCGCCCGGCGTCGGTCAGGCGATTCGGCGACCAGGCCGGTTGCCAGGTCAACTCTACGACCACTGAGTTGACATCGGCGAGCTGTTCTAAACGCGCCCGCAGTGGGTTGGCGAGGAAGTTGAATTTTGGCCGCCCTTTGTGCGGCATCGTCATTAGCACGCGCACATCATTGCCCCTGGTGCGCACATCGTAGATATATCCCATGTCCACCAGATTGGCTTTCCCGCCGTGGAACTGGTCCTCCGGCACGTCGCGCATAGCTTGCCAGAGCGCTCGTTTGCGCGGCCAGTCGCTGGACCTTTCGCCGATGCGGGCCAGCGGTTGTGTTGTATTTGTCGCTCCGGCGAAATATGCGGTCGATTGGGGTGCAGTTGCGATCAGGGGACTTAACAAACGCTCGCGTAGCGCCTCCAGTTCAGCGGCCCCGTCTTGTTCGGCATAGGGGGCGAGCAAGTAGGCGTTGCGCAGTGTGAGCCTCGTATCGGTTTGCAGTTGGGCGTTGTCCCGAAACATCGGGCGGCACCAGACCGAGGCGTGCGGCGGCTGTCCCGGTTTGCTGTGATCGAGCGTGGTGTCGAGGTGGTGGTAGAGCGGCGCCGCTTCGGGATCGGCACCGGCAGGCAGGTCGAGACGATGGTCAAGGTAGATGGCGAAGATGCTGTCGCGGCTTTGGTGGTGAAAAAAGCCCACGCCCCAGACGTGGTCGGTTTGTTCGGTAGGTACCGGGCCTTCGTGCACGCGGCCAGCGTCGTCCATCCACAGCGATTCGTTGAAAGGGCGGCCGCCGAAATACCATTCGTCGTCGCGGGCAACCCATGCACAGAAGTCGCGCGTTGCTTGCATGTGGCCGTGTTTCAGGAAATAAGGTACACCGGCGTAGAAGGTGTAGCTCAAATCCATAAAAAGGCGACTCGGCGTGAATAACGGGTGCGCCGGGCTGTGGGGGAAACCGAAACGCCGTACAATGGTGCATAAGGGGCCACGGACGACTTCGTAGTTAGGGCACTCGGCCCAGTTGGTCATACGCATTTTCTGGAAGGGGCCGGCGGTGGTATAATCGTGCGCCCAGTCCAGGTTCGGCGGTTCGCCGTGGCCGTTGCCGTGCGTGGCGAGTCGCAGCCCACCGGTGTGCCATTTGGGGGTCAGCGATTCCAACTGGCCCATCTGCGGGGAGAGCGTGGCCACGTAGTCGGGTGTTTCGATCTCCAGGCCAACGCCCTCGCCGCGAACCTGCATACGGCTCGGGTAGTCGGGCAATTCGGCAGCTGGATTATTGCAGAAGATTAGGATTATAGTCGTGTCGTTGGCGTTGACATTGGCTTCAAAGACCAACTGCGCGAACCAGTGCGGGCCACGACGGACCTCGCCGTAGACCTGGCTGCGGATCTCGCACAACTGCCCATCCTCGATTTGGGCTACGCGTAATTCGCGGTTGGGCGATTGCACCTGATCGGTGGGCAGGGCGACGAGTAGGTCGATGGGTTCGACGCTGCGCGTCTGTCCGATGGGTTCGGCGAGTTGCAGACTTTGGCACAGGCTCCAGCCGTCGGCCCAGCGATGCCAGGCTTCTGGCAGCTCTTCGGTCGAGCGCCAGGCGGCGGCGGGCAGATCGACCGGGCCCGGGGCGGCGTGCAGCATGCGCTCGTTGGCGACGGTGTCCTTGATCGAGTCGGCGACGCCGAGGGCTAGTACGTGGTCGCCCGCTTGCAGCGCCCGGCGCAGGATATCGATCTTGGTATCGACGTTGTCGGTGCGGTCGGCGTAGTTGGGTTCGGTTGTTTGTGGGTCGTTGTTCATAAGTGCGTCCTTATGTGTGCATATACAATCCGCGAAAGTGGTAGGTTGAGTCGCTCTGTGTATCCGGTTTGTGAAACCGGAGCCAGTGGAGGCTGTGGCGAATAGCTGGTGAATTTTGGACTTAGTCCGAGAAAATATTCCTCGAGCGATAACTCATGAGGATTCCGCGGCGGGGCATCTCGCCCTGCCAGGCGAACGCCCCATGTGTCTGCGCTGAAGCCAGGAAGAAGAGCCCGGATCCGCCTTTCTCGGACAGAAAGGCGTTGCATTGGGTTACGCCATAGCCGCTCCCCATCATCCAGTTCAGCCGTTGGATCAAGGCCGGGTGGGCGATCATGCGTCGGAATGGTTCACAATGGGGCGCCGGCAGATTCCACAAATCGCGCATACTCGAACGGTGGCCCTCACTCTTCAAGCTTTTGGAGTCGCCGTACGAGTTGGTGGGTTCCTTGCTAATGAGTTCGGGGAAGGCATCGATAGCCGCGTTGGCCGCCCGCAGCCAGGCCTCGTCCATAATTCCACCGACAACGAGATGGCCGCACAGGTCCCAATGGTAGAACTCCTTCTCATCGATGCTCGAATCCGAATCGCGCAGGTAAATCGACGGATGGTCTACTCTTTCTTCGATCCAGGACTTCTCCCCATCGGTAGTCACGTGTAGTTGCGGCGCGTCTGGATCCGGGTTGTGTACGACCGCTCGCTGTTCCGGTGTCAACTGCGAAGTCCATTCGGGCAGAGACTTCGATTTTCCCAGAGCCTCATTCCCAAGACCAGCGGCGATGTAGCTCCAGCCAAGCAGCCGCTGCGGCCCCTTCCCTCGCCAGGGGCGTGCGCCCTGGACGGTGTTGCCAGCGACTAGTAAAAGGTCTCCCTCGTTAAGGGTGGGCTGATGGACCAAGCCCATGTCGTCAGTTCCGTCGATCACTTCCGGCGGAGTGTCGACCAGGCTATTGTGACTGGCCGGGATCAACACGAACCCGCCGTCGTCGAGGTCCACGTCTGCCAGCGCCCAGTAGGCTTGCAGTCTCTGGCACAGCCGCACTCCGTGGTCGTGGCGGTAGGCGCGCGACCAGTCCACCCATTCGCTGCCGTCGGTTAGAACCTCCTCGTCGCCCCGACCCCGGCCGACCAGCCGCGGCTGATCGTCGACCCGAAAACCGTCACCGCAAAGCTCCGTGGCATAACGGACAAGGACCGGATGATCGCGAAGCTGCAGGAACGGATAGCGGTGGGCGGCCGCTACCGGAACTTCGTCCAAGTCGATCTGCTCCAGGGCTCGTACGCACCGCTTGAGTTCAGTTGGCGTCAACGCGTTGCGGATGATCAGGTACCCAAACGCATCGAAATGGTAACACTCCTCGTTGGTCATCGGCTCGTCAGTCACGTCGCCCCCTATGCAGTGGTATTTACTTGCGGTTGATTTCGCTCACGGATCGCGCTTCGTTTGCTGTGTAATCGCCAACCTGAGAAGTTGGAATAATCGCGCGCACCTTCCCGGTGTTGGTAGCCATGAATTGTTCGCGCGTGCGGGTCTGTACGCCGCTACTCTTTTAGGCTCGGCCGGCCCGATGGCCGCACCCGGTTTTTTTACCCCTAATGGGCCTGAGGTAAACGCAATAGCCTGTTAGGTGTAATGGCAAAACCTACTTGCGTATGAGCCGAACTGACGATTTTTCCATCGAGATGCGTTGGGGGTCATTGCTTTATCAATTTTGCCAACTTGGCTTGGGCAATTCGCAGTAAGAGGTTCGATTATAGTTCCTGTTAGGCATTTTCCTCTTGTGTGTCGATCAGGCGGATTGTACCAGCCGTGCCGTCGACTTCCACTAATTGGCCGTTGCTGAGTTTATCGAAGATGTCTTTGACGCCCAAGACGGCCGGGATGCGATACTCGCGCGCGACGACGGCGCC
>DQLG01000234.1 GCA_015660315.1 Candidatus Latescibacterota bacterium | reverse complement strand
CCCTATGAAGACCTCGAAGGCATCAACAGCGTCGAGGACCTGAAGGATCCGGACAAGGCGCGGCGGATGGGGCAGGCGATGAAGAAACGAATGGACAAGGGCGATTGTGCCACCAATCTGCATGTCACGCCGCTGATTGCCAATGCGCTTTATCTGACCGGCGAGGAGAAATACCGCGATTGGTTGCTCGAATATGTCGATGCTTGGATCGAAAGAGCCTTGGCCAACGATGGTTTGTTGCCAGATAATGTCGGCTTGTCGGGTGAAGTGGGGGAGTATACGGGCGGGCGCTGGTATGGGAGCATGTATGGCTGGACCTGGCCGCACGGTTTTTACAATATCGCGATGGCGGCCATCTTGGCCGGAACCCATTGTTATTTGATTACCCGCGACCGCAAATACCTGCAAATGCCCCGGACCCAGATCGAGAAGGTGATGCAGCAGGGCAAAATGGCCGATTTAGAGCAGGAGGCGATGAGTCTGCGCGAGCATTGGATCGGCCAGATCGCGGCGCTGGGCGACGATAAGATCAGTTATGTGGTGCCCTATTGTTATGGCGCGAACGGCTGGTCCGATTTTCAGCCTTTAGCTCCGATGTATCCGGCGGCGCTGTGGAATATCAGTGGCGAGGAAACGGATTGGCAGGTGCTCGAAGAAATCCGCGATAAAGAGGCCTACGATTGGCGCAAAGTCATTCCCTTCCACAACAAAGAAGACGCCTATCACGAGCAACCTTGGATTTGTTACCTCAGGGGCGAAAATCCAGATTATCCGGTCAAAATCCTGCAAGCCGCGCTGGCGCTGGTCTATCGGCGGATGGAATTAGTGCGCCAGGACGAAACAGACCCCTGTGACAATCATATCCACTGGTGGCAGGAACTCAACCCGGTGACTACTGAGGCGCTGATACAGCTGACCCTCGGGGCACCGCAGATGCTCTATAATGGCGGCATGCTGATCGCACCACTGCGCTACTTTGACGCGGAGCGCAAGCGTCCGGGTTTGCCGGAGGATGTTGCGGCCCTGGTGGAAATCGTTGAGCAGCAGCGGGTGGTGGTGCATTTGGTCAACTTGAGTTTGTTAGAAGGGCGCAAGTTGCTGATTCAGGCGGGCACGCTGGGCGAGCACCGTTTTAGCTCGGTCGAATACAGTGTGTTGACCAGCGCCTATCCCGGAGAGGTCGGCGATTATGCTGCTCCGCCGGTAACGCAGGCCAACAAGCGCCAAGAGATTGAAGAAAGCCAATTTCAGGTCGAGTTGCCGCCGGGCACTGAGATCCGCTTGGAAATTGGCTTAGCGCGGCATGTCAACGAACCCAATTATAGCTTTCCCGAGATGTAAATAGGAGATAAAACAATGGATTATGTCCGATTAGGCCGAGCAGGGGTCAGGGTTTCCCGGCTTTGCCTAGGCACCGCCTTTCGCGGCTATTGGAATGGTCATACCGAAGAGGCGACGGCCATTCGCACTGTCGAGACGGCGATTGGCCTCGGCTGCAATTTTATCGATTGTGCCAATTATTACTATCAGGGCCGGTGCGAGGATTTGCTGGGCAAGGCCATAAAGGGCAAGCGCGAGGACTTGGTCGTTACCACCAAGGTCTGGAGCCCAATCGGCGAGGGGCCGAATGATCAAGGTTTGTCGCGTTTTGCGATTATGCGCGAGATTGAACGTTCGCTCAAAAGGCTACAGACCGACTACATAGATATTTATTTGCTGCACAACTGGGATCCGAATACCGAACTTGACGAGACCCTCAAAGCTTTTGACGACTTGGTGCGCCAGGGTAAAGTGCGGTATGTCGGCGCTTGTAATTTTACCGCGGCCCAGACGGTCGAGGCCTTGTGGACGGCGGATCGCGGGGGATTGGATCCATTTTTCGTATTGCAAAATCAGTATAACATATTGCAGCGCTGGGGAATAGAGCCAGAGATTTTGCCAATTTGCAAACAGCATGGTATGGGTATGATGACCTATAGTCCGTTGGCGGTTGGCTTGCTTACAGGGCGCTTTAGAAGAGGGCAGACGCCACCGGCCGCTAGTGCTTGGACGGCGGGAGATCGCTTCGACGCTGCACTTGATGAGAAGAGCGATCAAATCATTCAACGGCTTTTCGATATTGGCCAAGCCCAGAACAAGACTCCAGCGCAAGTGGCCATCGCCTGGATTTTGGCCAATGACGATGTGACCGCGCCGATTATCGGCCCTGACCGGCCCGAGCATGTCGAGGAGGTTTTTGGTGCCTTAGAGGTGAAGTTTAGCGCCGAGGAACTCCAGGCGTTGGATGAGCTTTCGCAATGGCAGCCGCTAACGCGCACCCATTGAGGAGATTGCATGAGCTAGATTATCGTCTCCGTAGTCATCTCGCTGTGCGATATGGTCTTTCGTTAGATATTTATGGGTATATAAAATGTTGTTAGACAGTAATTTTAGGGTATTATATGAGTCACCCGATCCAGCGACGGTATTCGCCTATAGTCCGGGGATTTGTCGTCTGGGATCGGGGCGACTAGTGGCGACAATGGATCAGGGCGGACCTGGCGTTAAAGACTTGCCGGGGCCAAAGGGGTTGCGCGGCGAGGGCCAGCACGCCTGGCAGGGGCGGGTATGGACCTCTGATGATGGTGGCGAAACATGGATGCTGCGCGGTCTATTTCCCTTTATGCACGCCCGGCCCTTTGCTGCAGGAGATGCGCTCTATATCCTCGGGCATGATGCCGACCTTTGCATTATTCGCTCGGATGACGAGGGCGAGACCTGGTCGGAGCCACATTTTCTAACGCAGGGAGAGCACTGGCATCAATCGGCGTGCAATGTGCATTATACCGGTGGGCGGGTCTATTTGGTGATGGAGAAACGCATCTCCTTTAATCATCCAGGCTGGCCGGTGTCGGAATTGGCCCCTGTATTGATGGCTGGTGTTGCACTGGATGACCTAACTCAAAGGGAGAATTGGGTTTTTGCGAGCGAGTTGAGTTTTGGTGACATTCGCAAAGTACCTGGATTAATCCCAGTACCCTTCTGGGATAATGGGGCGACAGATCAGGCGGGCAAGCGCGTAATGCATCCGCCGGGATGGTTGGAGACGAATGTCGTGCAATTTACTGATCCCGAGCATATTTGGCACGACTCGCAGGGCAAGACCTTTCATCTGTGGATGCGGGCGCATACCGGCGGCACCAATCTGGCCTGCATCGCCAAAGTAGTTGAAGCGGCCGACGGTTCGCTAGAAACGCAATTGCAGCGGGCGCCATCTGGCACCGAGATGCTCTACGTGCCTTGTCCAGGAGGGCAGATGCGCTTCCATATCCTGCAAGATCCGGTCGGCGGCCTGTTTTGGCTGCTCGCGAGCGTGGCGACCGATAGCATGGTGCATCCCGACCGGATGGGGGCAGATCGCTATAATCTACCGAATAACGAGCGCCATATACTGGCCTTGCATTTTTCCAAAAATTGCATCGATTGGTGTTTTGCAGGTGTCGTTGCCCGTGGCGAGACGCCACAGCAGGCGCGTCACTACGCCAGTATGGTGATTGACGGGGATGATATGCATGTGTTGGCACGATCTGGGGATCATCGAGCGAAGTCGGCACACGATGGCAACTTGATTACTTTGCACATGGTGAGATCCTTCCGCAAT
>DQLG01000087.1 GCA_015660315.1 Candidatus Latescibacterota bacterium | reverse complement strand
ACGATCTCGTCGAGTAGACTTGCTCCCATCGCAAATGGAACAACTCTGAACGGCATAGGCCTGCATAGGCGGCATAGACGGCACAGGCTACCAGTGCGTGGAAGTGAGGCGGCACCTCTTCAAGAAAACGAGCGACTTCCTCGGATTCGAGACGCTGCGGGACCAGGCTCTTCTCCTTGAAGTATCGGATGCCGTGGGCTACCGATACTTCAAGGAATCTCCACTCGACGGCTTTGCGCAGCATGAGCTTCATACCACACAATTATAGATTGATCGTTGCTTCGGATGTCGGCAATGTCTTGTTTCCGCGCTTGTAGCAGCTAGTAGTCCTCGATCTGCTTGGTCGTGAACATCGATTCAGGCTCTGGATCAGGTTCGACAATAGCCACAGGCTCAACATCGAGTGATTTTTCAACGGCCGGTTCGGGCATTTCCAATTCTTCAATTGACGAAGGCTCGTCGAGCACCAACTCGAGTCCATAAACGTCAGCGGCAATGTCACGAACCCACTGGCTGGTTATCCTGTCGAGATTTTCTTCTGCGGCAGCGGCGAACGCCGCGGCGCAGATATTGTTGATTACACGTGGCGTTCCTTCCGACAAGCGGTACAACATGGACACGACGTCGTCATCAAACAGGTCAGGAGCTCCTTGCCGGCAATGCGCGTGCAGTGCTTGAGGTAGCCTTGCACTTTCAAGTTGAATTCACCCTTTGGCCTGATGCATTAGAGTGCAATATATGGAACACTAGACGCTACTTGACCTTTACCACCACAAAGGTCACATCGTCGTCCAGCGGCCGACCCGCCGCCCACCCAGCGCCGCCCTGCGCCAGCCGCTCGCAAATCGTCTGCGGTGATTCTCCTGCTACTTCCCCGAACAACGCCTGTGTCCGGGGATACCCTAGTTCCTCGTCCGCTGCATTGAGCCGCTCGGGCAGGCCGTCGCTCATCAGCAACACCACGTCGCCCGCCGCCAGTTCGTATTCCCGCCGCTCGTACTGCGCCCGCGTCGAATAGCCCAGCGGCATCCCCTCCAGCAAGATCTCTCCCACCTCGCCTGTCGCCACCCGATGTAGCAGCACCGGCGGAATGGCTTTGCTAGACCAAGTGGTACGGCGAGAAATGAAAAAACGCCATTGTCACAGAATGCCCTATCTATGCCACAACAAGCGCTCGCGGCTGAGACAAGGTCCATGACGGGCATTGCCCAGACAGGCGGACCCACATAGACAACCGCAGGGCCGTTACAGCAGTGGCTAGCTTCCTTAACGTGTTCGCTTTCTATTCTCGGTGCCCGCGCGGGCGCAACAGGGAAATGACCGCGGGTAAAGCGACCAACCCGATCAACACAAGTACACTCCACAGCCAGACGGACGGCCATGTCCGTGTAGATTGTACAATGTCTATTTCAACTATTTCCTGTGCAGTACCTGCGGGGATAACGACGCGCTGCTGCTGGTCCAAATTCGAACCCCTTCCAAATCGGTAGCTGCCAGGGGGTAGCAAAAAAGTAAACTTGGATATCGGTCCCGCTTTTTTTCCCGAGAATGGACTCGCCGCTCTTTGGCACACAGCTTTGCTCAACACCTTTTGACCACTGGAGTCTGTACGCGTAGCGCATACGGGATATTCTGATCGCACAGAAATGCGAGCCAACGAAGGGTGAAAATCTCTCTCAACGGAGACTCCTTGCAGTTCAAGAGCAATAGCCGATTCGGGAGCCCCTTTGACGTAGAGTTCATATTGCCCCGGTGGGGCCCATACGCGATAGCGGCCATAGGCGTCCGATATGGTCTCGAAGACTCTTGCAGAGTCTTCTTTTGAGCGGAGTACGAGCGGAAGGCCGCCCCATTCGTTCGGTTGTTCATCAGCAGGATAGAGCAAACCACTCAAATAAACGCGTTCCTGGTAGTGTGCGTGCAGCTCGCCTGGCAGAGCAATGCACCGCGGCAACTCTTCGGACGTATAGCCCGCAACAAATACTACGTCGCCAAAGGTATCGGAATTGTTGAACCGCACACCTTCCGACCACGACAGCCAATCCCCACCATCCGAACCGTCGGCGTCAGAAATCACGGCATCAAAACCAATGGTTTTTCCCTCGGCAATCGTCAATCGTTCGTTGGGGAAGTTCTTCCAGAGTGGAATAGACCACTCGTAGATCGTGTACTCCCCCCAGCGCGCGACAGCGCCCTGTACTCCAGAGCAGTGTGTGCAACCAGTAACCAGCCCAGGCGTATTGTCGACTTCGGCTACTTTTTCCGTGTAGCGGCTGGCTCCTCCGACCATCACATATTGTTGTGCACCCATCCCGCCAACCGTTTTATCTCCTCCACTGTGATCGGCATCGATAAAGAGTTCACAGAGATCTTGATTGGAAGGGGTTGGTCTAGCTGGGCGGAGAACGACTTCGTCGTCGCGCACGATCAGCGCAACATACAATACATTGTGCTGGATGCTATAGCCAACGCGATATCTCGCCGTAAGGTCCGCTGGCTGCGCAGGGGTCGTTGCCACAGAAATCATGGATGAGATTGATGAGAACGGAGACAAGGGCCTAGACAGCACCGAGCCCGTCAATGAGTTAGAGATGGGGTATTCAAGCATCTGCTCGGGCCAATCGGCCAACATCCCGTCGATCTGAATGCCGTCGAGCGGAATCGCCTTGGCTAAAGACGGTGGTACTTGCTGCGCATAGCCTTCGTTGGCCACACCTAGGCAAATGCTCAATAAAACTAGTATTTGTTTCATGTTCATTTTCTTTTCGATGGGCGTTAATCGCAATTGGCACAATGGCCTAGTCGAATTGACGGCGCGCGCGCGCCAAATAATGCAGCACAATCGCCCCGCACCAGGCGAGTATGACCCAGCCGGTAGTCGGCGAAAACAGCAACCGCGTGAACGAGTTCCCGACCACATAATGCGGCGTGAACGACTGCACCATGTTTGCTAGTATAGGAAGTTGCAGACCAACAGCAAAACCGAGCATCACAATAATCTGCTGCGCTTTGCTCGAAGTGGTAAACAATGCGAATACCGCAAAGAAGAGCGCTATCATAACGTGCATATCGAAGCCCCAAATATCATCCGATCCCTGTTGCGCCCGCATATTGGCGAAGATGTGCGCCGAAACACTGGGGACAATGATCAACGCGATGACACGTGCGCCTGCCACGGTCAGACTGCTCAGCGGCAGACTGCGCCACAGGGGGTTGTTCTGCGTTGCGAGAGCGGAATAAATTAAGAAAATCCAAACGAGTATCGGCAGCATCATATTTACGGTCTGC
This sequence comes from Candidatus Latescibacterota bacterium, assembly GCA_015660315.1. Taxonomy (GTDB): domain Bacteria; phylum Latescibacterota; class UBA2968; order UBA8231; family UBA8231. The sequence continues at coordinate 5,484 of DQLG01000087.1, read as the reverse complement.
AGGGTCGTGATAATCCAATTCATATCTTCAACGGGCGTTGGCCCCCCAAACCACACAACCACCAGTCCTACGCCCCACAAGGCCCCAATACGCCAATCGTTGTATACACTCCATACGAGTGACCACATAGTGTATTCTCCTTAGCGAACCTGTTTGAGTATTAACACGGCAATTTCCTCTATCGGCAAAGCAGAGCACTGCACGTCCTCGGCCGATTGCAGACAGTTGAGCGTTGTTTCGCGTTGGCTGGTAACGAGTTGATGCTGTTGGCCTTCACTGCGTTGGCTGACGACTTCTCCACCTAGCACCAACGCCGTTGCCGCCCGATAACTGATCTTACCCCACTGAGCATCGAGCTCTGAAACTGTGGCCTGTAACACCTGGTGGCCCTCATTTAAAAAGATCAATTGGTCGGCTAAGCGACCTATGTCGGACAGGTTGTGCGTCGAGTAGAAAATGGTGTGCTCGCCGCTCTCGATCAATTCCCAGAGCGCGTTAAGCGTCTCACTGCGCACTAACGGATCCAGCCCGGCCGTCGGCTCGTCGAGCAGTAGCACCCGCGGCTCACGCGCCAGCGCCGCTATCAGCCCCAAGGTCACGCGATTACCCTTGGACAGCGTCTTAACCTTTTTGTCGAGTGGGCAGCGAAAGCGCGTGGCCAATTCTGTAGCACGCGATGGCGACCATTTGGGAAAGAAAGACGCAATGAAATCCAGATTTTTCTGGCCGGTCCACGACTCGTAAAAAAACGGCTGATCACCGGCCAGAGCCACTTCGTGTTTCCATGCGCCGGCGCCGTAGTCGATGTCCTGCCCGAAAAGCGCGCCCGAACCGCCATCCTTAGGCTCTAACCCGGCCATGCAGTGCAGCGCCGTCGTCTTGCCCGCGCCGTTGGCCCCTATCAGACCCGTGACCGTACCACTCGGCAATTCCAAATCGAGCGGCCCCAGTTGAAAGCCCTTGTAGCGCTTTTCGAGCCCGTTTACCGTCAGTGCGATATCCATGGTTAATTCTCCTCCAGTATTTCGTTCATAGCGCGAAGAATGTGTTCGATGTCCAGCTCTACGATCTCTGCCTCGATACAAATAGCCCGCAACTGCGCGACCAAGTGCGCTTCTGATTCGCACACCCATGTAAGCGTTTTCATCTATTTTTCCTCCATGATCTGATCCACGACACGACGAATCTGCGCATTGTCCAGCCCTTCGGCACGCGCCTCGTCCACAACCGTCCGCAGGCGCTCGAGCAGGCGCTCCAACGCCGTGTTGCGCTTCTGATCCTGCGAAATCGGTGCCGCAAAAAAGCCCTTGCCGCGCCGGGAGACCAGCAGGCCTTCGCGCAGCAGGTCGTCGTATGCTCGCTGCACCGTGATGACGCTGACCTTTTCTTGGCGCGCGAGCGCGCGAATGGAAGGTAGCGCATCGCCGTCGGCCAGCTGACCAGCCAAGATCTGCGCCCGTACTTGGCGCGAAATCTGTTCGTGCAATGGCTCCGACGAAAAATCGGTTAGGTGTAGTATCATTTGCGGGGGCCTTTGGGATGTTTTTTGTTATACTGTATATGCTCGATATATACAGTATACTCATTAAGAATACCCGTGTCAACTAAAAAAGCGGCGACGAACAAAATCCCTCAACAAAATAGAGTTTGGCGAAAAACCAACTGTGTCGGCACCGAAGATGTGACAAAGACCACCGCATCGCTGGCAACCGCAACGCACTGGAACGCGCTGGAGGCAGGACTGTTTCCTAGAGGACACCGCGTTGCTGCAACATCTACCACCTGTTTTTTGTGTAGCGTCGACCCCACTACCGTCACCCACGAGTAACACTCCCTCCTCGCTCTTCACTTCCCTCCCAGAGAAAACTACCCTCGGCACAAATCTTGCCACTCTTTCCGTTGCCTCCTAATGAAAGAGCCACGCCATGCCGTCTACCGTCCTCAGTGCTGCCACCCTAGGCATCGACGCCTACCCCGTGCACGTCGAAGTCGATACCGACCGCACGTTACCCACCTTCACCGTCGTCGGCCTGCCCGACTCCACCGTGCGCGAGTCCAAAGAGCGCGTCTTAGCCGCGATCAAAAACGCCGGCTATCAGTGGCCGCGCCGACGCGTCACCGTCAACCTCGCCCCCGCCGACCGCCGCAAAGAAGGCTCGGCCTTCGATCTGCCCATCGCCCTCGGCGTGCTCGTCGCCTCCAAGCAGATCAAACCCGTGCGCTTAGGCGACTTCGCGCTGCTCGGCGAACTCTCGCTCAATGGTAGCGTACGCCCCGTGCACGGCATGCTGTCGATGGCCGCCAGTTTACACCAACAGGGCCTCTACGGCATGATCGTGCCGACACAAAACGCCCGCGAGGCCGCCACCGCCGACGGGCCGTTGATCTACGGCGTTAGCACACTAAATGAAGCCGTCGAGATTTTAGAGGGGGATGTCCGGCAGAGACCCTACGAACTCAACATCGAAGAATTGTTCAAAAGCAATACCGGCCACGCTGTAGATTTCTCGGAAGTCTGCGGCCAGGACCACGCCAAGCGCGCCTTAGAAGTCGCCGCCGCCGGAGGCCACAACCTGCTGATGGTCGGCCCGCCCGGCTCCGGCAAAACCATGCTCGCCCGCCGCCTGCCCACCATCCTGCCGGCATCCACTCTGTCCGAAGCCCTGGCCACCACCAAGATTCATTCGGTCGCCGGCGCCCTGCCCGCCGAGCAAGCTCTAGTCACCACCCGCCCTTTCCGCGCCCCGCACCACACAATTTCAGCCGCCGGCCTGATCGGCGGTGGCTCCTACCCTCGCCCGGGCGAAGTCTCACTCGCGCACCACGGCGTGCTCTTTTTAGACGAACTACCCGAGTTCCGCCGCCACGTCGTCGAAGCCTTGCGACAACCGCTCGAAGACCACGCCGTCACCATCACCCGCGCGCAGGTCGCGCTGTCTTATCCCGCGCGCTTCACCCTGGTCGCCGCGATGAACCCCTGCCCCTGCGGTTACCTCTCCGACCAGCGGCGCGCCTGCACCTGTTCCCCGGCGGCGATTCGCCGCTACCGCGCCCGCATCTCCGGCCCACTGCTCGACCGCATCGACATGCATATCGAAGTGCCCGCCCTCGCCTACAACGACCTGGCCAACAAAGACGGCGGTGAAAACTCGGCGCAAATCGCCCAACGCGTGCACGCCACCCGTCAGCGCCAACTCGATCGCTTTCAGGGCGAGCCCTTCTGCAACGCGCATATGGCCTCGCGACACCTGCGCAACCATTGTCTACTCGATGCCCCGGGCCAATCCTTGCTCGAAAAAGCCATGGACCGCCTCGGCCTATCAGCCCGCGCCTACGATCGCATCCTCAAAGTCGCCCGCACTATTGCCGACCTGGCCGAGTCCGCGGATATCCGATCTTCGCACCTCGCCGAAGCGATTCAATATCGGTCGCTGGACCGCGATGGGGGGATATAAGCGTTATTTCATCTCTTGGAGCGAATACCCCGCAGCTTGCTGCGGGGAGATTCATTAACGAAGGGAATTTAGATAAATGCCGAGGATTTTTATATCTTTGTACATCGCACCGCAGACGATAAATTAGAGCTACCTAACTGGAGCCCGATTTGCCGACAAATCCAATCTCTCCCAATCCCGCGGCGCCCCTCGAGCTCAACCTCAAGGAGCGCCTGCGCCGACGCCGGCACACTTTATCTGGTCAAAGGCGAGGTGCTGACCTTTGCAATCGTCCACAATGACACAATCGGCAGCCGCGACTCGCGCTGGTACGGCGGCGGTGGCCATTAACAACGTGCGATTACAGAGACGCGACAGCTCTCGCGACAAATGGTACAATCCGAACGCATGGCTTCGGTCGGGGTCCTCGCCGCCGGCATCGTGCACAACCTGCGCAACCCGCTAATGACGGTTATCGGTTTCGACGAGATCATCCAACGGCAATATCCAGATCTCGATGGCCTGGACGAGATCATTGACGCCGGCAAGCGTATGAACAATATGGTCGAGGACATCCTGGCCAAGAGCAGATCGCACAAAGATACCGGGCTAGTCGACTGCAATCTGCTCTTGCGCCGAGAACTCGATTTTATGGAAGTGGATTCGACCTTCAAACACAAGGTCGAAAAAACAGTAGCGCTGGCCGAGGACACGCCCAAGCCGTAGGGTTTAGTCTGCTCGCTCGGCCAGCGCCCTGAGATAGGCACCCTGCCCTTTGATCTTCTCGTCGTCGTCTCCCAGACCGAACTCCTCCAACGACACATAACCTGCGTAGCCAACGTCGCGCAAATCCGCGACGATCTGCGGAATATCGGCGACTCCCTCCTGCAATGCGCAAAACGCCCATTGCCATTTTTGCTGCCCGTTTTCATCGCGCTCACCCGCCTGCAACACACCATTGCCGATATGCACATGCGCCATATACGGCCCGAGCACCTCCATGCCCATACGCGTATCCTCTAACCCGACGCGCAGCATATTGGGCACGTCGTAAATTGCGCCGATCCGCTCCGGGTCCAGATCGCGCAATAACTCCAAGGCCCGCGAACAGGTCACCGCCACCGTGCCGGTGTGAATCTCATACAGCACCTTCACCCCATATTCTCCCGCCAATTCAGCCACCTGTGCAAAACCGCTACGCGCGGCCAAAAATTGCGGCATATACGCCTGCGTGCGGTCGTGACGCGGTGCGCCGATGCGGATCAGCGGCGGGCTCTCATCATCGATGGCGAGTGCTCCGGCAAAAAGTTTGCGGATTTCGTCTTCTTCGTCGATCAGGCATTTGGGCGCCAGCGCCGCGACGCGCACACCGCTCTGCTCAGCGGCCGCGCGAATCGCCGGCGCCTTGTCGAGGATATTGTCGGGGCTGACGTCGCTCAGGTGCCGGCCCCAGAAAGCCGGTTCAGCCGCCGGGTCTTCGGGGTTAAAACGACAGCGCAACTCGACGGCCTCGTAGCCGTATTCGGCAAGTTTGTCGAAGGTCTCGTCTAGAGTCCAGCGCGGTAACATCACCGATGTGCAGCAACGTTTCATAAGGGTCTCCTAATAGAGTTTTCGTGTGGTTCCAAGTATACGCGACTTTATCATCGGATCAAATGACCCATCGGAACTGTATCTTTTTGCAATTCAAATCGAATTGACAAATGCTGCGATGCCGGCAACCGCAACAACTACCACATCTACCGCGAACCAGACGCCGCCTTCGTCTTTATTGCCTGGGGCGTGGACCAAGTCTTCAAATCGATTGATGGCCCCTTCGACGCCTTCAGGTCGCCACCGTCCGTAACCGCCCAGGCACCATCGCCCACCGGATGTATCGGGAAGAGGCCACGCACCAGCCGCGCAATCGCCCTTACTTCGCCCGCCGCCGAACGCGACACTAATTCATTCAATTCATCCATTGCCATAATATCCAACAACCTCCAACCACTAAGACTCCATTTGTTCTATAAAGGAGACCTGAACAAGTACAGTAGCGGTCACTGCTCTT
>DQLG01000418.1 GCA_015660315.1 Candidatus Latescibacterota bacterium | reverse complement strand
TGCCATATCGAGTGGATCGAAGAGCCTGTAGGCGGCCGTTTTGACCATATCTTCCGCGCCGGTCATCGCCTGCGGCTGTTGAGTCCGATCCCAATTTCGTCGCACGCTTGGTTGCCGCCGGTGGTCAAACAACCCGACGAGCGGGGGCGCTATGGCGACGGGACGCTGGACGCAGCATTGGATGTGGATGCTTTGCGTCGCTATCAGCCGGCGGATATTTCCGCCCCGGATGCCTACGCCGGCCCTTTGGCGCTCAAACGCTACTACGACGCGGCGCGTTTTATGGGCTTGGGCATCGGCATGCACAGCGCCTATGAACTGGGTCCGGCGACGGCGATCCGCTTGCATATCGCGGCCTTCGCCTTTCCCTATGAGATGCCCTACCACATCGTCTGGGGTCGCGAGGGCGCTTTTCCCCCATTTAGCGCGCATCCGCTTGACGCGCATTACAATCAATGGGAGTCCGACGTGATTGTGGGGGGCAAGATGGTGTACGACCAGGGCTTTCTCGCGGTGCCCACAGGGCCGGGTTTAGGCATCGAGTTGGATCACGAGCGTTTAGCGCACTACGCATATACTGAGCAGAAGGCGACAGTCCATACGCGCCATATCGAGGCGATCCGCGCGACGCATCTCGAGGCGCTGGATTGGAAAGTCGAGCGCGGCGGGTGGCGGCGTTATAGGGCGCGGTAGGTTTTAACAACAGGGCGAAGGGGCAAATTTGCAAGAATCTGTGCATTCACTGCTCAATCGAATATTACACTCAAGACAAGTGGAGCAATGTTATGAAACTTGGTCTCAAATTTGGCCTTGGAGGTCTGACAAAAGAAAATATGCAATTCGCCCAGCAGATGGGCGTCACGCATATCGTCGTGCACAGTCCACGCCTTGGTGAGGAAGGTGTGCTCGATTATTTCGAACTGCTGCGAATGAAGAAATTCGTCGATTCGTTTGAGTTGCAGCTATGCGCCATTGAGAATCTGCCCGCCGACCATATGTATCCGATCACCCACGCTACAGCAGAGCGCGATGCGCAGATCGACAAGGTCTGCACCTCGATCGAGAATATGGGCAAGGTCGGCATTCCGATGCTCGGCTATTATTTCAGCCTGGCCGGCGTTTCTGGGCACTGGCGGATGTATGACAGCGGGGGCGGTCGCGGCGACGCCGGGCTCAAAAGCTTTGATTACGACTTGGTCAAAAACGCGCCGCCAATCGTCGACGAGCCGGTCTCGGTTGAGGAGATGTGGGCGCGGTTGGCTTATTTTCTCGAACGGGTGGTGCCGGTGGCCGAAAAGGCGGGCGTCAAACTCGCGGCCCACCAGGACGATCCGCCGGCTGAGAGTCTTTTTGGTACGGGCCGGTTGTTGACCAACCACGACGCGATGCAGCGTTTACTGGATCTCGTGCCGAGCGATAACAATGGCCTGGAATTTTGCCAGGGCACGGTCGCCGAGATGGGACCGGAGAAGACGGTCGAGGCGGTGAGCCGTTTTGCCGGACAGGGCAAGATCTTCTATGTGCATTTTCGCAATGTGCGCGGGGGCTTTCCCAAATTTGACGAGGTCTTTATCGATGAGGGCGATGTCAATATGATCGCCGCGCTCAAGGCGTACCGCGATGCCGGATACGACGGGGTAATCACGCCGGACCACACGCCGAGGGTGGTCGGTGACGAGGGCGGGCTTCGCGGCAAGGCTTTTGCGTTGGGGTATATTCGCGCGGGAATGCAGGCGTTGGAGCTGTTAGACTAGAAGCGGCGGCCGTGTCAGTTTAGGGTATAGCTATAGTATTGTCCCTGAAAATACGACGAGAAGTACTGGGTCAATAGAGGGTGTTCAATGGGCTCTTTGGTTATGGCCAGTTCCAGATTTTCTTCGGCGACATAGGTCGTCGTATCCGAGTTGTCGACCAACACGTGGTACCAAGGTTGGTCCCGGGCCGGTTGAGAGCGGTTGCCGCGATACCACCGCTCGTCGGCCTGGCAACAAGGGTCGAAGGAGACGATGACGCCGCGGTAGGCGTATTTTTTGTGGTGGATGATGGCGCCGATGGACCATTTGACCTTCATTGCGTCAAATCTTTCGCTTCTAAGGGGTCTGCATATGGGCGATATCGTGCAAGTTATGCCCTAAAGTAAAAAAAGTTGGCGCTCGCCCCAACCTTTGCGCGGTAGCGCCATTGGGCTATTCACTAAAAAAACCTGCTGCAGCAATATCCAACGGGTTTTTTAGAGATCTCCGGTATCGGTTATCAGTAGGCGACGGAGAAGACGCGGGTGGCGGTGTCCCCGCCGGCATCGGCGCCCAAGTCTATGCGCAACAGATAGACGCCGGGTTCGACTTGCTCGCCCTTGTCGTCGCGACCCGACCAAGTATGGCGCTGCTGCGTGCCCATTTGCTCTGTTATTAGCGAGCCTCGTCGACGGCCTGCCAAATCGAAGACGGAGACCTCGGGATCGGCGTCGGCGATTTTGAACGCGACAAAACGCACCTCGAACAAGTCATTGACACCGTCGCCGTTGGGGGTGAAGACGTCGGGGACCTGTAAGTCGTTGATCAGCAGACCGCTGCCGGTCAATTCCGGCAGCATGACGATATTGGAGCGGCGCTGCATCGCCTCCACCGATTGCCAGGTGTCGGGCCGCTCACTCGAACCGAGGTCGAGCGAAAAGACCGTGGCGTTTTCGATCACCCGGGTGATGAAAGAAACCTGCACCGAATCGCCGCGGATGGGGGCCGGCAGGGAGACTAGCAGAGAATCATCGAGCATTTCCACCGATGTCGGCGCGATGGTTAGTCCGGCGGCTGTGATCTCGACGCTATTGGTCTCGGCAGCCTCGGTGAGCACGAAGCGCAAAAGGTCGAATCCACTGTCGAGCGCCTCGGCCTTGGGCCAGAGCGTATAGGTGAAGCGAGTATCCTCGTTGGGCCGGGCCGCGCGCGGCAGGATACTGCCTTTGGCTTCTTGCAAAAAAGCGTCCTCAAAGTCGATCGACAACGCGTTGACCGTCGGCCCGACGGTGGGATCATCGGTTGAGATGATCATTTCCAGCTGTACGAAGCGGCGAGGGTTCTGCGATTTGAAGGCCTCGTCGGAGGATTTGTATTCCTCGCTCCAAGCGTCCCAGTCCTCACCGACGACGATGCTGGTATCGATTTCCCCGCGCAGAACCTTGGGCGAGCTGAGCCATTTTTCCTCGGTGACCTGCTCGCCTTTGCGGTCGTAAAAATCGTAGACTTCGCTGAGCGTATTGCCCGAGCGCGAGCGCAGTTGCAGTCTGGCGCCGGTGGTCAGATCGGCGTCCCAATTGAGGCTCTTGATGACCTTGGGCCGCCCGTCGCCGGCTTCTTCTCCCAAATCGATAAAATTGGATCGCATGGTAACTTCTGCTGGATGCCCCGGTGAGAACAGCATCAGCTCGGCCCACTTGGAGTTCCAACCGCTGGTGCTGTGCACATGCCACAACAGGTAGCGCACGCGCTTTGCCTGGAACTGATAGCGCAGGTAGTGCAGGCAGTCGGGGCAGTTGTCCGGTTGGAAGAGCAGTTCGTTGTAGTCGAAGGGTTCGGGCACCGGCAACTCGGTGCCGATTGAGCGGGTGCCGTCTGAGCCGAGAATGGTGAAACCCCGGGCCGGACCGGCGATAAACCCGGCCGTGCCCTCCTGTTCCTTGAGGATATATATAAAGACCTCGTCGAGCCAGAAGATGGCGCCCAGATCGGCGTAAAACCAGGTGCCTTGCTCCAGCCAACTGCGCTCGCGGCCGGCGAAGGCGACGGGGGCGATGGCGTTGTTGGTGTTCACATTGGCGTCGAAGAGGCTGAGATTGGAGACGGAGGTCAGACCGTCGATGACGAAGCCGCGGCGGTCAACGCCGATGGAAACATTGTCGCCGACGCCGACGACCTCGATCTCGGCCAGCGCGCCCTCCAGATCGATGGCCTCAACGGTAAAGTTGATATATTGCACGAGGCGGTACTGGTCTTTCTCGACCGGGTCCACGTTGAGATCGGGGTCGAGCACCTGCGAAGTGTTCTGAGAGGTGAATCGCAACGGGATGGAGATTTCGGACTCCTCGTTGGGACGGGTGGTGCGGTAGACGGGGTCGAAGAGAAAGAGGTCGTCGAGGGGGTCGGAGGTCACGCCGGTGGCGATGAAGACGGTGAACTGCTTGAAGGGACGGGCGCCTTCCTGGTCGGGGAATTTGAGGCGGATCTCCTTGGCCAGCACCGCGCGCCCCAGGTCGAGCTGCACGAACCACTCGCCGACGACGTCGTCGGGGTCGGGTTTCCAGAAGGTCGCGGGGTCCCCGTCGATGACTCGGTCGGCCGTGGCCTGACCGCTGCCGGCCTCCCATATGCCACCGGGGATCTCGTCGCCACGGGTCTTGGTCTTGTGGGTGAAGAGATGGGCGTCGGCGATCACGTTGGTGTTTTTGCGGTATTTAATCAGCTGTAGTTGGCCCGCGTCACCAATCTGTACTAGGCCGTAGGGAGCTTCCCAGCTCTCCCAAGCGGCGGCGCTGTCGAAGGTCAGGCGGTCGGCTCGGCTGGCGTAGGCGGAAAGCAGAATACCGCAGAGCAGGAGCGAGATGCGCATAGCAGATTCTCTCTCTCTAGTAGGCGATGCCCAGAGGGCGCAATTGGGGCGATTGAGTGGCTTCGGTCTCGAGTGCGATGGAAATCAAGTAGAGGCCCGGCGCCAGGGTCTGGCCCCGTTCGTCGCGACCGTCCCAGGTGATCTGTTGCGGCCCCGAATCCTGGACCCCCATAGCGACGCGGGCGACCCGGCGGCCGTCGAGCGCGTAGACCTCGAGGATTACTGGCACCTGTTCGGGCAGGCGGAATAGCGAATAGGCGATATTCAGCTGGTCGTGGACCTGATCGCCATTGGGCGTCAGTACCGGGGTCGAAAAGGACAGTCCCTGGACGAAATCGGGAGACACGTCCGGGGAACTGAGCACCCGCAGGCTATTGGTCGAAACGGCGTCGCTGGCGTCGCCAGGCACGATCGGCTGGGGTAAGCTCTCGCTATCCGCCGAGAAGACCTCGCCCTCGAAGGTCACGGCGAATTCGAAGACCTCGGTGCCAAAGACTACGCGGACGGGCTGGTTTTGGGCAGGAGTTATGCGCTCGGGCAGATGGACGACGAGGGCGCTTTCTTCCTCGATTATCTCCGTCGGGTCAGTCGCGACCAGCGGCGAGCCCATTTCCAGGCGGCGAAAAGCGGCGCGGTTGCCGGTGTGGATGCGCAGCGCGTCGAAGCCTGAAGCCTGATCGCCGGTGAATACCGCCTGCAGGTCGTAGGCGAAGTCAGTCATCGCGCCCAACTCGACCTCGGTGAAGCCGCGCTGGGGCTTCAGGTCGTCGGCGCGGGCCACCTCGCCGACTACGTCGTCGGCCAACAGCGGCGCGGTCTCGATCCACAGCGAGTCGAGGCGGGCCCAGGCGTCGAAATCCTGGCTCTGCAGGGTGATGGTCAGCTGCAGATGCGAGCCGGAGCGCAGCCGCAGCGACTGGCCCGACTCGGTGAAGGGCACCGACCAGTAGGTCCAGTTGTCGCTATCGTATTTGATCGAGGCGCGGACCCCGGGTTTGGGCTCGCGGGTACGGAAGCTGCCGGCGTCGGCGCTGATACGGACAAACCGGGCTTTGAGATCCTTGTCGTAGCGCTCGCGGCTGACCTCTTTTTCCAGCCCGGTATTGGTGAATTCGTGGTAGATGTCAGGGACCTCGTCGCGGCCGCTGCGCACTTCGACCTTGACCGCGACGGGCGCGTCTGGGTCTTCGATGGCGACACCGCCCTCCATGCGCATAGGGGTGGCGGTCCAGTGCAGTCGGCCGAAGTTGGCGATCGCGCCCAAGTCTGTGATTCGGGTGACGTAGACCACCCGCTGCGGTATGCCCTGGGCGAAGAGCTCGAATTCGCCAATATTGCCCTTGATCGCCCGGGCCTGGTTGCCCTGGGCGCCGCAGTCGCGGCAGCCGCTCAAGGCCTCTTCGTCGATGAGCGACAATTGCCGCCGCCAGCGCATAAAGCGCACATACTGGCGGGGGAAGTCGATATGAACGGTGGGGTCGAAGTTTTCGCCGACATTGGCGACGACCCTTTCGAGCAGATCGTTGCCCCCCTTGGGGATCGCCGCGTCTGCGTCGATGCCAACCGAGACGTCAAAGGCGGGTGGCGCGTCGATTGCAGTGGGAGTTCCTTCGAGGCGGAAACCCACCGGCGAGGTAAAGAACCCGAACTGGACCGCCGGCACCGGCACCGCCACGTCGATGGTGAAATACTCGGCGGAGATCCCGCCCTGGGCGATGGGGATATTGTAGGAGGTGCTGTCGCCATCGATCAGCCAGGAGCCATTTTCAGAAGGGTCGGGGATGCCGTCTTTGAACTTCCAGATCCGCGGCATCTGGCCGTCGACATAGCCGAGCCCCTTGTCGCCGGGATCGCGCCAGAACTGCCAGTTTTCCAACTGGGAGAACACGGTGCGGTCGGGGGTCAGGTAAATCGGCTGGATCGCGCCCAGGGTGCGTTCGAAGTCGACAAGGATCTGCACCGAGTCGGTCTCGCTCCAACTCAAGCCGCTGCCTCCGAGTTGCCAGTTGTCGAGTTGGGCCTGGCCCGCTGTTGCCGAGAGCAGGCTCAAGGCGGCACACGTCCATAATTTGCGCATAAATGGGCTCCGCAGTGGGTGCATTTACAGGATGTTCACCTAACTATTACATAGTATAGCTGCACTATACAAGAATTAAAATCGGCGAGTCACAGATGATTTTGTCGATTTCGGGCTTTGTTCAGTAGACGATCGAGACCGCGCGTTGCACCCGCTGCTGCCGGGCGTCACCCTCGATATAGAGTTCAAGCAGGTAGAGACCAGGCGCTACCCATTGGCCGTTCTGATCGCGGCCGTCCCAAGCGAGGTGCTGAGTGCCTGCGGCCACAGTCTGTGATTGTTCGGCGAATAGTTGACCGGCCAAATTGTAGAGCCGCAGTCGCAAGAGGCGCGGCTCGAGGATATTGATCACGTCGGCGAGCACGGTTATTTCATCATTTATGCCGTCGCCGTTGGGTGTCAGCACCGTAGTATTGAAGACCACGTTGAGCAGCAGGTCGCGTGCGACGGGCAGGCTGACGATATTGGTGCTGCTTATCACCTGATCAGTGGCGTCCCCGGAATCGACGCGCTGGCGGCTGGTGTCCGCGATACGAGAGTCCTGAATGAAGAGAGCAAAGGGGGTGGATTGCTGAAAGATCTGCGCGGTGAAATGCAACTCGACAAGGTCGTCGTCGCCGAGCGGCCGGGGGAAGGTCAGCTGGAAACCCGACTTGACGGACTCTGTCGCGACTTCGATGGGCTCGCCGTTGAGCAGCGCGCTGATAAAGCGCGCGTTTGTCGGTGATTCGAGGAAGAGTCGGTCGAAGCCCGTGGTTTTGGTTGCGCGGGGGCGGAAGAATAGCTGGAATTGGCTTTCTGCACCCGGGGCGACTTGGACCGGGAAGATTTCGCTGACGGCGCGCTGGGAAATAGGGTCGCTAAACGCGATTTCTAGTGCGTTCAGTTTGACCGCCGCCGCCGGGTCGTCAGTGACCATGCTCACTTGCAACTGGGCGTAGCGCCGCGGCGAGGGCGACTGAAACTCCTGGCCCGAAAAAGCGTAGAGCTTGCTCCACGCGCTCCAGCCGTCGCCGATGACCTGGAGGGTGTCGATGCGTCCCTTGAAACTGGGGATCAGCTTGTCGTATTTTCGCTCAGTGACTTCCTTGTCATTCTTATCGTAATAGGTGAGCCGGCTTTCGACCGCGTTGCCCGAGCGGCTGCGGACTTCAAGTCGGGTACCCAGCGGTATATCGGCGTCCCAGGATAGGGCATTTAGGCTCTTGGAATTTTGCAGGTCGATGATGTGCGAGCTGAATTCCAGATGCTGCGGGAAGCCCTCGCCAAAGACCTGTAACTCCTCGGCAAAGCCGCGGAAGCTCCGGCGATTGGACGCTTCCCAGCTCTTCCACAACATGCGGATAAAGCGGGTGGGCACCAGACCGAACTCGTGCGTGGCGGCACCGGTTACCCTTTTGCTCTGGTCGCTGGCGGTGCCCGAATAGTGTTTTTGCCAGATCAGTGTGCCGTCGGGCGCCAGCGAGCCATCGGAACTGAGCACTTCGTAGAAATTGAATCCGAAAGAGCGCAGGGTCACGAAAAAGTCGACGACCCGGCCGCTGCCGCCAGTGATGCCGCCGCCGGGTCGAGCGACCACGCCGCCGACGATTTTTATTTTATTGATAAAATAAGTCGCGCCCAGGTCTAGGATGATATGCGAAAAGACATCGCGTTCGGCCTGGATGGTCCGTCGCACGAACCATTGCGTGGAGAGGTCGCCGTCGATCAGCACTTTGGCGTTGCCCAAGGGAATGAGATCCTGGGTGACGAGGGGGTCGAGCACGACTTCGAGATCGCCGCCGCGTTCGAGCAGCCCCAGGGCCATATTGTCGCCCAGCGTTTCGACCTCGACTTCGAGCAGGCGGGTACCCGGCGCCAGGGTCAAAAGGTCTAGCCGCACGTATTGGATCGGCGTGTGGAAGGATTGGTCGAGCTCGTAGGTAATTTCGTGTCGCGTATTCTCCTTGAAGCGTTCGCGCGTACGGTAGATGACCGTCCCTTCGATGGGGTTGTCGACCTCGTCGACGGCGTGCTCACCGGTGGACAGCAATAGGGCGAAGAGTTCGGGGGCGGGGCCTTCGGGGTCGAAAATGAGTTTGATCCGACGGGCGGAGACGCCCCGGCCCAAGTCGACTTCGACGGTCCAGTTTTCGGCTGGATCTTGCGGATTCGGGCTCCAGCCAGTTGTAAGGTCGCCGTCCATAACCAGGATCGCGTCGCGGCTATTGGAGCCGGCATGGCGGATGCCGCCGCCGAAAGTCTGGGCGTTGAGGGTGGCGTTGATATCGCGTTGGGCTTTGACCGGCAGGATCGCGCCCTGTGGGCTCAACTCGACGGTGCCGGGTAGCTGCCAGGCCTGCCAGTCGCGACGGCTGGCAAAGCGGATCTGGTCGGCCTCGGTCGGATGGGGGTAGAGAATACAGCAGAACAACGCACCGGTGATTGCGCCGAAGCAATGGAGAAGCCTCATGATGGACTATCCTAGCTCAGTGGTGTGACAAAGTTTTGGCACGGGTCGAGACGGGATCCACGCCATTGGTGTAGTATACACTAAGGGAGTGTCCAGACAAAGATAGATCGAGGTTGGTTGCTCAGAATACCAGATCGGTAAAATCCTCGTAGTGGTGAAAACCGAGCGTCGTCAGCAGGGCGGTCGACGAGAGCTCGGGATCGTCGAGGCCTTGGTTGTAATTGTAGCGGCAGACGGCGAATTGCCAGGTGGTGCCGGTGGCGGGAATGCCCTCGATATCAAAGGCCTTCCATGGGACGCAGAGTTCGACGGCCCAATGGCCATCGGCGACTTGCACGCGCTTGCTGGCCCCGCTCTGGGGGGCGAGGACTTCGTCCCAGGTTATTTGTCCCGATTGCATTTTTTTCCGGTCGGGTATGTAGATATCCATTATGAAGTCGTTGGGCGTGACGTGTAGTTCCCAATAGTCGCTGCGGTCGACACCGGGCTTGATGAAGAACTCGGCAACATCTCCCAAGGTCCACATCTTTTGATCGTCGGCCGTGGCAGTCGAGAAGATATCGCTGTCTTGGTAGTAGGTATAGAAACAGAGACCGGCTTCGGCACTGCCGACAAAGGCATGACCGCCTTCGACCGGCATCGCCGAGGCGCCGTGCCAGTGTTGCCTGAGCGGCAGTCGCGTGCAGTCGCGGTATTTTTCTGGGTGTTCAACCCCGAAGTCGGCGACGTTGCCGGCGACGGGCGGACATGGGATGGACATAGCTATTCTCCTTTTTGTGCCAAGGGTCAAGACCGACCAATTTGCGGCCCAATGGTGTCAGTTTGGCCGGTGGAACTTCATCGTGTTCGCGCTCTTCGGCGTAGCGAAAACCCGCGAGGCGGTCGCGCCAGAAGGCGACGTGCCGTTGGCGCGCGTCGGGATTTTTCTCGCCAGCCGGCCACATGGTGATATACTGGGCCACGCGCGGGCTTGTGCCGCGGTTGAGGCTGGCGGTGTGCGGCAAGGCCGTTTGCCAGAGGACCAGATCGCCAGCCTCGGCGCCGATGCGCTTGGTTCCGAGCGCCAACAGATCTTGCTCCTTCGGCTTGGCGCCTTTGGGCAGATTGGCGAGCCAGTCTTCGAGCTTGTGCTGGAAACCAGGCACACAGATAAAGGCGCCCTGCTCGGCCGGGGTGTCGTTCAGGTAGAGTACGCCCTGGACGCCGAAGGAGAAGGGTGGGTTGTCGATATTCATATCCCAGTGCAGGTTGTGCTCTTTGGCTTCGGGATCGCGATTGGGCGGGCTGATGCTGGCGCGATCGTGGCTGACCCACAATTTCTCGTTGTTCCAGATCTGGCTGAACGCCTGGTGCACGCGGGGGTTGGTGCGATTGTCCCACATGGCCTGTTGGTGATAGACTTCGACCATGATGCCCTTGCCTTCTTCATACCAGGTCTCGGGGTCGTCGGGTTTTTTGCCGGAGAAGGCCCAGACGGCCTCGGCGGTGCGTTCGGCTTGTGCGCGGTCGATGACTTTGCGGGCGATGACGTAGCCATTTTTGTGGAAGAAGGTGAGGTCTTGTTGGCTTAGAACGGGCATTTGTGAATCTCCTGTAAAAGCTGATTTTGCTGTATGTGAGCTGCTTGAGGAAATATTCTCGCTGCATGCATACGAGCATTACCGATACTGGTCCAAGTTCCCTTTAAACTCAAAGCCCAACACCTCGCGCGCATGTTGAGTATTACAATGTTCGTCGGCTTCGGCCGCGCCGGCCATATGCAATACTTCGAAGCCGAGATCATCTTTTTCTATCGCCAGGCGGCAGGCCTCGGCCAGGTCGTGGCGGCAGACCATGCCGGTGTTCCAACTGCCCGGTGCCAATTCGCCCCCACCCTTGGCCAAGTTGAGCCGGCTGTCGATAATCGAGCAGGGTCTGAGCACGGCGATGGACTGATTGAAGGCGTCGTGGAATTGGCGACACATTTCTTCTTGTAGTCGTTTGCTGATGGCGTAAAGGGTGCCGTCGGGGCGGCGCACATCGGCGTCAAAGAAGATGCCTTGCGGGTGTTCGACCTGGCAGGAGCCGATATGGGCGATGCGGTTGATGCCGCGGTGGCGCGCGGCTTCGAGCACGTTCCACAGGCCTTTGAGGTTAATTTGGAAAGGGGCCAGATCGTCCTTGTCGTAGGAGCCAGCGTAGACGGCGGCGTGAATAATTGCGTCAACCCCATCAAGGGCGCCCTCGACGGTATCGTAATCGGCGATATCGCCGTGCGCGATTTCTCCACCCGACCACGGAGCGGCCTTTTGCCAGGATTCGGGGCCTCGGTCGAAGGCGCGTACCTCGTGATGTTTCTGCAAATTTTCCAATACGGCACGGCCGACCCAGCCGGCGGCGCCGAAGACAACTACCTTCATAGTGTGCACTCCGTGTGATTGCGGCTAATAACAACCGCGTAAGGTATTGTAAAAGCAGGTCGGCTTGTCAAGGGGGGGTCGATTTGACCAGCCCTCCAGTAGGACATTTCTTAGGTCCCCTATGGAAACACTTAGCCTGTCCCGCCGCATCGGCCTGTTGTTGGGCCCCGCCTTTTTTTTGCTATTGCTGATCGCGCCCTCACCAGAAGGGTTGTCGCCTTTGGCGCAGCGCATGGCCGCCGTCGTTGCGCTAATGGCCGTCTTCTGGATCACCGAGGCGGTGCCGATCGCCGTCACGGCGCTATTGCCGCTGGCGCTGTATCCGCTATTGGGTATAGCCGCTAGCAAGCAGACCGCGCTGGCCTACGGCAACCACCTGCTCTTTTTGTTTATCGGCGGCTGTCTGATTGCTGCGGGTTTGCAGAAGTGGAACCTGCATCGGCGCATCGCGCTATCAATTATTCTGTGGATCGGCGCTGATCTCAAACGGATTATGATGGGTTTTATGCTGGCGACGGCTTTTTTGTCGATGTGGATATCGAATACCGCGACGACACTGATGATGTGGCCAGTGGCCCTGGCGGTAGTGGTGGAGTTGGCGCAAAGTGATGCGCAGGGGCGGATTGAACGCAGTTTCGGCACGGTGCTTATGCTGGCCATCGCCTATAGCGCCTCGGTCGGCGGCATGAGCACGCTGATCGGCACCGGCACCAATGTAGCCTTCGCGGCTTTGATGCGCGAGCTCTTTCCCGATTCGCCCGAGATCGGCTTTACGACCTGGATGGCGTTGGCCTTGCCGTTGACGGTGGTTTTTCTGCCGCTTATCTGGTTGGTGCTGTTGCGCTACGCAGCCTATTTGGGCTTGGGGCAGCTAGAAATTCCGGTCGAAGCCGCGCGCAGAGTGGTGAGTGATAAATTGGCGGAACTGGGGCGTCCGAGCCGCGGGGAGAAAACGATTGCCGTCGCGTTTTTTATGACGGTGTTCCTATGGGTATTTAGAAAGCCCATCGCGCTCGGCGATCTGTTTACGCTGCCGGGATGGAGCCAGCTTTTTCCGGTAGCCCACGCCAAATATCTGCACGACACTACGGCGGCGGTGCTGATGGCCGTGTTGCTCTTTATGATCCCGGTAGATCTTAAAAAGGGCATTTTTGCGATGGATTGGAAGACCGGTGTGCGCGGCGTGCCGTGGGATATCGTTCTGCTGATGGGCGGCGGTTTCGCTTTGGCGACGGGATTCAAGGCGACGGGGTTGGACGTCTGGCTGGCCGGGCATCTCGGCGTCTTGCGCGATGCCCCGACTTGGCTGATGATCCTGGCGATTTGCGCGCTGATGACCTTCGTGACCGAGTTCACCTCCAATATCGCTTCGACCACCATGATGATTCCGATCCTAGCCGCCCTAGCGCAGAGCATGCAGGTACATCCATTGTTGTTGATCGTGCCGGCAACGCTGTCGGCCTCGTGCGCCTTTATGATGCCGGTGGCCACCCCGCCCAACGCCATCGTTTTTTCGAGCGGTTGGATCGAGATACGGCAGATGGCTCAGGTCGGAATCGTGCTGAATGTGCTGGGGATTTTATTGGTGACCGCAATGTCTTACGCTGGGCTCTATTTCGTTTTGGGGATCGATCCGGAGGTTTTTCCCGCTTGGGCGGCAAGTTCAGCCTCTGGTCAATGAGCGCTTGTAGCGGGTTTGACTGACAACCAGGTGGTGACTGCTACCGCTGCGTTTATGTCGGCGACAGTCTCCAGGCGCGCACCCAGTCGGCGCGCATGGTATTGCGCGTCGAGTCCCGCAGCAATTCAATGGTGGGCAGCCCTTCCCCAAAAAAACCTCGGTAGCGAAGAATAGATACATTGCTTCGTCGAAGGCACCACCGGTCTTCACTTCGGCGACCTGTTCGCCGTCGTGGTTGAAGACCACCGTGGTCTCGGCGCACCGCCAGATCCCATAGCGGTGAAAAGCCTCACTTGCCGCGTAGGGCATCTGCCAGCGCTCAGGGGGGTTGCGGTCATCGGCCCAGCCATTGGGTAGAAGTAGGTGTTCATTAACATGCACTAGTTGTTCTGCGGATGGGCGAGCGGTCGGCCGCTTGCTTCTACCGCGCCAATCGCGCTATGGTCGCCTTGAAACCAGACAGAGGACGTCATCGAGAGATCGGAGGCTTTGATCCGCGCTTCGCAATAACTGTATGCGGCGGCGGTAGCATTGGTGATTTTTGTCACGGCCTACAATCGTTATGCCATTGATGCTTTCGAATTGCACGCGCGCGATTATTTATTTAAGCCTTACGACCGTTTTAATGTGGCATTTGAGCCTGCCAGCGA
>DQLG01000041.1 GCA_015660315.1 Candidatus Latescibacterota bacterium | reverse complement strand
TCATAACCAAGCCAGAAGTGGAGGATCAAAGATCTGAGGACCGGATGTATGAATGTGTCCTCGGGGGCTCCATTGGCGAATTGGCACATACGCTCTAAGCGCTCTTCAAGTTCGTCGGCGTGGGGTGGTCGGTGGAAGATACTGCCTTCGTCGTTACCTATTACGATATCTTCGGAGGCCTTACGAAGCCTGCCGCAGGCGTCGGGTTCGTCAAGTGTATCGCGCGTGACTCGATCATGGATCTCAAGAACTAATGCTGGCGTAAGTGGTTCCTTCTGCAGCCCGGCAATTTTCTTCATTGTTAGGTAGTTATTGAAGATCATTGTCTCACTGCGGTCGCTGGGGCGACGGCCGCTTCGGATCAGCTGCTCTGCTACTCGCCTAGTAGTGGTGGCACCTTCGAGTTGGCTTGAGGTTATGGCTTCTTCGATGAGTGATTCGACATAGTACTGGTCCTTCGTGTCGGGATTCGTGATCTGGGAGGGCATCTCAATCCGGCCACCTGCCTGTAGGTCGATCTCATGAAGCAACTTGGGTATGGGATCGACAAGGGCATAGCCGAAAGGCTTGCCCTGCTTGTCTATTAACAGTGGGAGTTTCTTGGTTGCTGTAGTTCGAGCCAACTTCAGCGCTAGCCACCAGTCTTTGTGCGTAAGCCCGTTGGGTGGAGTCAAATGCACGAGCTTGTCCCAATGGACGTATCTTTCTTTAGGTCCCAATGAACCCACGTTAATCAATCGTAGGAGTTTCTCAGGATAGCCTGCCAGTTCCTGCCACAGATCGGCAAAATTCGGCGGCGTCTTGGGCATACGCATAGCTGGGCTCTCCGGGGCCTGAGTTGAAGCACTAATTAACTACTAATATTAATAGTATTAGTAGTTAATGTTCGTGTCAACCTTCTTATTGAAAGAGGATTGATGCAACAAAATACTCAAGGTAGTTAAAAACAGTATCTTATGATTTTATACTAATAACCTACTATATTTGATGAGATTAGTAATTCCACAGGAAAACCATTCCCAGCCAAAGCGCAAATGGAGAGTCGATCTATTTAGCTCAATCACTAGAGTCTTGTAAAAGGTCCAAGATTTTTGTGCCAATTTTGTGTCAGGCGTTTGTCAGAGCAGTAGACAATGAAGGGGTTCTAAAGACAAATGTGGACAGTTTGCAAAATTAGCAACTGATATAAAAACAGATAGATAGAAGGTAAGTTGCTGGTATAAAAAGAGTTGTGGAGACTCTCATTCCCTTGACTTCAAAACCGTAGTGGTGTTGCGAGAGTAACGCTGGGTGGGTTCGATTCCCACACGTTCCCGCCAAAATGTAACCTACGGACTGACTTCCAGTTACGTATTGTCCTAAACGCCTTGAAGGAGATGAAGTGTTATCATCTTAACCCTTGAGGCGTTAGTTCGTGTGGGCAAAACGTGGACAAAATGGCTTTAGAGATCCTACCGATTTGGTAGGTTCGCCCTCCTCAATGGTAATCAGCAATCTACGCTAGACGTGTTCCGAGTTGCAAATGGAACCTGTGCAAAATCACTTGACGACATACTTGTCGTCTATTCTTTCTTTGGTGTGCAGGCCCATAGGGTCGCTCCTGAAAACCGGACCTCCTGCGTCGGTCTTGGGTCTGCATCCTTAATTTATGTTTGCAGGAATCGCCGTGGGATTCGATATGGCCAAAATCGTCTTGAAATGGAACATAGACACGCTTAGGAAGGATTTTAAGGATTCGGCAACGCCATTTAAAGCCCGAACGGGCGCTTCTGAGTTGCCTTTTCCTACATCGTTAGTCACGGATATCGCTGAAGCTGTTATAGAGTTTTTTTGCAAGCAGTTATGATCTTGATCCGCCCAATAGCTTCAGTATGTGGGCGCATGTCTTTCTCTCTATCAATATTGCGTTTTTAGACAATCTGCCAAGTCCCATCGGCGATCTGAATTCGCACGCGCTTCAGCGCATCCTCAGCGTCCTATCCGCTCCCCAAGCTTTGGGGGCCGCACCCCCTTAAAAATGCGATCATCTCCATCATTCCCGCTATGCTGCGCCAGCCGTTTGAAACCATTTACGCCCGTCATCGGTTCCAGCCCAAACAACTGGCGGCGCTGGGGGGTATTCAACTGACCAGCGGCTTCCAAAGCCACCGCAGCCTCTACCGTTACCCCAGGCTGTTTCTGGTAAAACGGACAGTAAAGCGTAAGCACACACCAGCGATCCCGGGTCCCGGTATTGGGCAGGGTCGTGTGCCATAGCCGGGTATTGAAGAGAAAAGCACTGCCGGCCTTCGCAGTAGCTGCTACCATGCCCGGCATATCGCGCTGATCCTTCACTTTGGTAGCCTGATTCTCCCCGCCACCCATGCCTTTGTAAAGCGTGTGGTCGGGCCTGTGATCGAACCGGTGTGAGCCGGGCACACAGGCAGTACAGCCATCGTCGGGACCAACATCCGTCAGATAGACGATGACCTTGGTGTTGAGCGGCGGTCCCAGGTAACGCCACGCCTCGTCATTGCTGTGATCCCTGTGCCAGTTGACGTATCCGCCCTCCTCCTGTGCATCAGCCGCCGTCTGCGGCTCGAGGACGCGCAACTGGATGGTCGCGGCCTGCACGTCCGCGCCGACCGTGGCGCTGAGGAAGGGGAACAGTCGCGGATGGGCAATCATCTCTACGGCGGCATCGTCCTGCTCGAGGAGATGAAGGGGGTAGATATCGAAATACTTTCTCGCATGCCAAGTGCCAGAGGCGTAATATTCGCCGTTTTCCGAAACGCCTTTGCCGCGCGCCCTGCCCGCCTCCCAATCGACTCGGGCACGGGCCTGCGCCTTGTCGAAGACGGTCTGCACGCGCGCCAGCTCGTCCCCTTGCAGCACATCTTCGATTATAACAAAGCCGTCGCGCTTGTACGCGTCGACCTGGTCGTCAAGAAGCGCCTCGGCGCCGGGTGCGGTCTCGGGCAATGTCGACATGACAAACTCTCCTTTGCAGTGTCATTCCTCTCCAACAGCCTGGTGAATCTCGTCGAGCCAATAGGTCAGCTCAGCCGTAATGTCATTGCTTGGCACTTCGTCAAACATCGAGTCCCAGCAGCCATCCTCGCGCTGGAGATCAATGAGCATATCCCCGACCCGTATGGCCATGTCGCGGTATTTGGTCTCACCGGTAAGGGTGTACAGCTCCGCAGCCGCCCACCCGACCTTGCCGGATCGAGGCAGGCCGAAGAGGAAATCCCCGGCCCCCTCGGCAAATCGCATGTATTCCACCGCCAAGTCCAGCCAGTGGTCGTCGCCACTTGCTTTGTAGAGACGGGTGAGAAAACCTCCGGCGATGCCGGGGTGAAAAAAGAACTGGTCCTCTTGCGCGTCCTTGTGCATCACATAGCGGATGGGCCTGTCGCCGGGATCCGGATCGAGATCGGGGTCGGTAAACAACCCGTGGGCGCGGCTATAGGTCGAGTAGAGATAATTTGGATAATCGGGTTGCAGATCCATCAACCGCCTCATCCAGCGGCCGACGCCCAGTGCCTGCTCCATCCGTGCGGTGTAGGTAGCGGCGATTCCTGCACCCGCGACTACCCACAGATCTTGCTTGGTGTGGGCGTCGCGTCGCGTGGGGTGGCTATAAAACCCGCCGCTCTCCGCGTCCCACGATTCGATCAAAAAATCCATGCCGCGGTGGGCCAAGTCGAATTGCCCGAGGCGCTGTGCCCCCAAAATCACCCAGGTATTGAAGTAGCTATAGCCGTAGTCCAGTGCCGGGTCGGCAGCGGCTGGCCGGGGACCAAAATCTCCGTTAGGCAACAGTCCCTGGCGACGAATCCAATGGCACAGCCGACCGGCGGCGGCGCTGTAGCCTGCCACCTGTAGAGCGGCGGGCACCTTGTAGTAATCCCACAAGCCCCGCTGCGAATCGCCGAAACGGCCGTCGTCGTGCAGTTGCGTCAGCAGATAGCGCGCCCCTCGGTCTCTCGCTTGCTTGAATCGCTTCATAGCCACCGCCCTTGATACTTCTTCCTTTGTTGTCATCCTTCGTTGCTTTTTTGCAACACGGCTCCCTCTTGCTCGACGCGCGCCATCATGGCGTTGAAGTCGGTCGAGGCGTCGTCATCCCAGTACTCGGTTTTCAATGGCGCAACTCTATATATCCGTCAATATCCTCGCCGGGCAGAGGATCCTCGAAACAGCCGGCGATCTCGTATTGGGATAGCTTGTCCAGCAATTCCGGCATGTGATCCTCGGTGCCGTGCATGGTGAAATCGTAGTGCAGCTTGAACCATTGCGGCGCCACCTCCTGCATCGCCTCGGTCTGGTCGATGACGTTTTCGAACGGGGACAGATGGAACTTCATCCAGGTGTGGCCCTGTGCGGCATAGGCCTGCACAGCGCGGGCCATGCGGTCGGGATGGGAGCTCACCGTCCATGCCGCCACCGGCACCCAGGACCGATACTTCTGACCGAAGAGCTTGTATACCGGTACACCGGCGGCTTTACCCATCAAGTCGTACATCGCCGTACCCAAGCCGAGGGAGGTCTCGTCGCCGACCCAGTCAAAGGGGTTGGAGCCGATGTAGCGGTCCAGCACCTCCTGTTTTTCGACCCCCTCCGACTCGCCCAGGCCGGTCAGACCGCTGTCGGTGCGGACGACGTAGATCGTGCGCTGGGTCAGGTCGTGGTAGTGAATGAGCTCGTAGGCCCTGGCTTCGTCGTATTGCAGCGTTACCCGGTGGATGTCGATATCGGTGATCTTCAAAGTGCCGTTGACCTCATCGGAGTAATGTCCGCGTTGAGAAGGGACTTGCTGCGGTTGCAGCGAATCTAAGAGCCGGTTTTAATAGCGCACGACGAGCTCGACGTCGGTGAGGGCCAAGGCCACTCCGACTTGCGGATTGCGTTCCTGCACCGCGATCCGCACCGCGTGCTCGCCCGTTGATAGAACAGCCTCGCTGAGATCCCAGCTGAGCCACACCGCACTGCTCACCTCGGCTATGTCTTGCCAGTGCGGCAGGGGTTGAAAGGCCCCACCCGGGGGCGTGGGGTTACTGAGCCTGCAGTAGTCGATTTCTGGCGAGTCCAGCGCTTGTCCATCCCACCATACCCGCACAGCGTCTCCATGCGTCCATTCATTAATCCGCAAGCGCAATTGCACCAGCGTCGGCTTGTGGGCGCCGAAGTCGTCGGCAACATCGAGGGTGATGGTGGGCCCCTCGCCGGTCAGCGTTCTCTCGAGGTCGACCGGCACCTGGCCGTAGATCCGATCGATGCGGAAGGCGCCGCGCCAGGCCCCCTCCCGCTGTATAAAACGATGAGTGGCCGCGTAGATCTTGTCCTGGGTGGCCAGCGTCTCCGGCGCACCGATTGTCGTCAACAGCAGCCTCTTCGAATCGCGATTGGCGTGCCAGTTGAAGACATAGATCCCCGAAGCTCCGGCGCGATGGTAGCGGCTGGCGATTGCCGATGTGCGCAGGCGGTCTTTTTCATCCGGCTCTTCCGGACCGACGAAAGGATCGGGGAGATTGCTGTCGAAACCGGGATAGACGGCGACTTCGGTTCCCTCGCACAAATCGGCGAAGCCGGCGACATCGACGCTGGCGTCGGTCACGGCGTTGCCGGCTGGAATGAGGATATCGACGAGCCTCTCATCGATCCACGCGGGGATGTCGTAGCCGATCCGGCGGCACATCTCGAGTGACCCCGCGACCCGCGCCGCCAGATAGACAGGGCGTCCGCGCTCTTTGCCAAGCGCCTCGGTCATACGGCGGATGGCGCGTTGCAAATCAGTGAGCAGGTAGCGCAGCCGGTAGCCTTCGTCGTCGGGGAAGTGGAAGGCGTGGCGCTGCCAGTCGAGTTCGACGCCGTCCCAGTCATAGCGCCGGCAGATCTCTTCGACGTGGTTGAAGCGGCGCTGTCTGATTTGAGGCACGGCCATATTCCACGATAGCGCAAACCACTCCGAGGTGCGCTCACCCAGCACCCACTCCGGGTGCTCGAACCGCAACTGCTCTACCCGGTGGGCCTTGTACAATGCGCCCAGGTCGGCGACCTGGGCGCCGCCAAAGTGATTGTCGTTCATGCGCACCGAGGCATAGACATCGAGACCGAGCTCGCGTCCACGCGCGATCAAGGCTTTTTGCGGATCCTCGCCGCGGTCGTACATCTGCAGGATGTTCTCGGTGCTGTTGTATGCCCCGGCACTTGCGTAGGGGCGAACCCGCTCTTGGCCGATAAATTCCACCACCTCGCTCGGCCATCGCGACCCTTGACCGCCGGTGCTCCAGAACAGGGCGCCGACCTGGGTGTCTTTTAGGGGCGCATAGGCCTTTGCGAGAAAGTCGTCACGCGACTGTGGCGCCGGCGAGTATCCGTGGGGCGCGCCGTCCCAGTTGTAGATGATTTGGTATCGAGGCGGAATGGGCATCGGTTTCAGTTCTCGGGGTGCAGCTTGTGGAGTGCATCCAATAGTTTTGGCGAGAGCGCTTCGCCGCGGGCGCGGTTGGCGTTCTCCCGCGCGTGTAGCGCGTTGGTCGTACCAATTATGGCCGAAGTGATCACCGGGTGCGACAGAGTGAAGCGCAAAGAACACTCCAGTGGATCGTCCCACGCCCCTTCGTCCGTCAACAGCGAGCGAACCGGATTCCAGTAGGGACCGCCGTGGAACTGGGGCGAATCGGGCGGCAGCAGCCTGGCGTTGGCGATGGGCCGTTTGGCGACCACGCCGATGCCGGCGCACTGTGCGGCGGGCAGCACCTCGTCGAGCGCGGTTTGATTGAGGATATTGAACGTCACCTGGATCGCATCGAAGACCCCCATTGAGATCGCTTGCAGGGCGTCTGCGTCGTCGCCACTGTAGCCGGTGTAGCGCACCTTGCCCGCGTCGCGCGCCCGCATCAGGGCATCCGCCGCTTCGCCGGCGCGCAGCACCTCGGCCGAACAGGTGTGCAGGAAGACGAGATCGAGACACTCAAGTCCCATCCGTTTGAGCGACCGGTCGATGCTTTTCTCGATCACCGCGCGGGAATACTCCTCTTCCCCATCGCCGCCGCTGGTGCAGCCGCACTTGGTGGCTATTACAAACTCGCCGCTGCGGTCTCCGAGATAGCGGCCGATCAACTCTTCGCTCCGGGTGTAGCAGTCGGCGGTGTCGATGAAGGTGATGCCGAGATCGAGGAGGCTGTCGAGCAGGTTTTCAATCTGATCGAGGGAGACGCCGTCGCCGATGCGAGCCGCGCCAAACCCATGGCGGCTGATTTCCAGGTCGGTGGTGCCGAGTTGCGCGAGTTTTTCCATTTAAAAGCCCCTTTATTGTCTAATATTTCCCGGCACTCCCAATCGTGGACGCAGTCCGATTAGAATCAAAGCCGCCATCTAGTACCCATCAGGCAGGTTTTCTCGCCGACCTCGTCGACTTGATAGTAGACCGTGATAATCGACCCGTCGGACAGTTGCACCGCCGCTGGGTAGCCCAGATCGTTGTTGGGCGCCGCCTGGACAATGCGCTCGCCGGCGCCATCCCACGTGGCCCCGTCGTCGCTGCTGAGACACATTCGCTGGCCGAACGGCGCCAGCCGGCGCCCGAACACTACCAACAGGCAATCATCCTGCAGGCGCGTCAGGTGCGGCGGGAAACCGAGCATGGGCGTGACCCGCGCCGGCGTCCACGTCCGGCCCCCGTCATCGCTGTCGGCCTGATAGAGAAAACGCTCGCTGAGATCCTCACCGCCGACGCGGAACAGCCCGATGAGTTTGCCGCTGGCCGTCTCTACCAGATGCGGCTCTCCGAGTCCGCGGTGCGCGGTTTCCGGCGGATGCGATACGGTGCCGATGACGTTCCAGGAGCGGCCGTCATCCGCCGACTCTTCGGCGACGATGGCGCGCTCGCCGTTGATGACGCCGACGCCCAGATACAGAATCCTGCCGTCGCGCAGCTGCACCGGCCCGTGCGGCGCCGAAGCGTTGACGCGAATCGGCTGGCCCCATGAGCGGCCTCCGTCTGCGGATCGCAGCACCCAGTTTCCTATAAAGCGATCTCGGGTCTCCGTGGTGAGCGCGGCCGCGTAGTCGCGGTAGTCGGCGTTCGACTCGAAGCTAGCTGCGGTGAACCAGCTGACGAGAAGGGTGCCCCGTGCGGTCTCGATGATGCCGGCATCGCGGTCGTCAAGGGGGGAATCCCGTATGATTTCTGTAGGGGTCCAGGTCTCCCCGTCGTCGCTGCTGCGCACCAGATGCGTCTTACCCCAGGGGCATATATGCTCTGCGCGGTCGCCGGAGAACACGGCCAACAGTTCCCCCGTCTTGCTGCGGGCAATAGTGGGCCAGCCGATATAGCGGCCGGGTTGTTTGCAAATCACCCGAGTCCACAGGGCGTCTACGGGTTGGGCCAAACGGCTCTCCTTTAGCGGCTGACCGCGGCGAATACGCCGTACTCAATTATTATTTCCACATCTTCGACTACCACGCTTCCTGCAAATCCGGTTGGCCGTTCGCTCAGGGCGATCGCCAAGATATTGGCTCCCTGCTGTAGCGACATACCGGCCAGGTCGAACGTCAGCCACTGACCCGTATAGGTATCATAGGGGCGCATGTCGTATCGGCAGGCCGTTGCTGGCAGCAGGTCTCCGTTCAGCGATACTTCGAGATGATCCGGGGTGACCAGGTTGGTGATATTGAGTTTGAGCCGAGCGTGCTGAATGCGGTCGTTGGCCAAGTTGTCTGCCACCGTGAAAGGGATCTCGTAGCGCTTTTGCGGATCGGCGGTGGGGATTTCCAGCGGTAGATGGGCCTGATAGTCGAAGCGGCCAGGATTTTCCGCGCGCCGCCGCAGGAAGTAGTGTTTGTCGCCCTCCTGTACCAGGTCCGGATCGCCGATTTCGCTGAGGATCAGACGCTCTGGCTCTCCCAGGGGCCATGGCATGAACCAGGTATAGAGCCCGTCGACCCCGGCCTGCCAGAAATTGGCGGCCGCCGCTCGCATCATAGCCGGGGTGGCGTGTACCACCTTGGTGTTGGATCGCTGGCCGTTGTCGTAATAGGGCTGCAGCATGCCGTAGACCGGGATCTCTTTTTCGTGGGCGGCGGCGACAATCCAGTCTATCGGCATATTGGCGTCGAGGACAAAACAGGAATAGGCCATCGGCACCACAAAGTCCACCAGCCCTTCGCGCAACCAGGTGTCGACTTCCAGGCCGGCGCGCTCGTTCAGCTCTTGCGCAGGGTAGACCCGAACGCCCACCTGTCCGGGATTGCCCGGCCGCTGCCGCACCATCGCAGCCACATCGCGCACAAAGTTCGTCAGCACCGACACCTCTTGCGGCGCGTCTTCAGGGGACAGGCAAAAGGTATCGCCCCCCGGTGCGGCGGCGAAGTCCAGTTCCACTCCGTCCACGGCATAGCGCGTAGCCAGCTCTACTAGTTGGGCATATTGATGATCCCTCACCTCGGGATGCAGGAATCCTCGTCCGCCATTTGCCACGCTGTGTTCGGGATTCATGCCGCCGTAGCTGCCCAGCCGCAAGCTGGCAAAGAATTCCATGTTCTTCTCATGGGCCCGGTCTATCAGCACGGTCAGGGGATCGAGCCCGCGGGCTATGAGGCTCTCCATATTTTCCCAGCTGCGCCATTCATAGGCGTTTTGAAAAGGCTGCAGGTCGGCGCCGAAACGCATGCCTACTTCGGAGGGGAAAAACAATCCGGTGTCCCCCCGCGAAACACCGTATATGAAGGTGTCTACCGCAGTGCCGGACACTTCGTCCACCGGACGCCACGCGTCCTCCAGGCGCATCGGCGGATCGAAGACAAAAAGGTAATAATGTCGGGCGTCGTTGAAATAGATCGTGCGAGATTTTTTCATCGTAGGCCTATGTTTTTTTAAGGTCCCCTTAGAAGTATTGAATAATGAAAGTCTGCGCAACGCAAATATTGTAGAACGGCGAGCAAGTGGCGATCAGCGAGTAATCCGTTTTATTCGACTTGCCGATTACTCGTCGCGCAGGTGCAGCACACTCATGCCGTATGCGATAAGGCGCGGAATGGCGAAGCGGACTTTTGCCCCGCTTGCTTCATATTCCAGCGCGACAGGCTCCCGCATTTCCGGATATTGCCATTCTATTCGCTCCATTTGCACCCCATCCGGTATTTGGCATGTGACCAGCACGGGGCCAATGGGGATCGGTATTTCGATGGCGGCCTCTTCATCCGACAGGTAGTTAATCCAGTGCACGACCAGAGCATCGACCGTTTCCGGTTGCCAGGGTCCGCTGGCAAGATAGAAGGTCCACCGGCTCCACCCGCGGCCAGACCGCCGACCGATCCGGCGCGCGGTGCTGTACGCCACGCTTGGAACAAAGGCTGCCCGTGTGACGCGCCGTCGGCATTGAGGCGGCCGGTATTGCCGGTGAACACCAGTAGACCGCCCCGGCGGACGAATGCCTCCAGTCGTTCGGCCTCTTCGGCGCTTAACCGCTCTATTTCCGGCAGAATCAACACCTCGTAGTTATCGGCGCGCTCCAGCAGCTGCTCGTCGAGGGGCCTGAAGTCGTATTTGTGGTTCCATTGAGCCAGCAGTAATCCTGGTTTGAGCGACCGACCGTATTGAGTGAAGACCGCGTCGAATGATTCTTTGCGCCGCAGCACGGCTCCCCGGGAGAGCGTTAGTTATAGCCGGGCAATCCGCTTTGGCTGAGAATGGGTCTGCTACTTGGGGCAAATCGGCGTTGCCGAAAAGGCTCTGCAGCGTTTCTTCCCCGAAACGAGTGGGTAGATAACTACGGGCATATTCACAACAGTACTGACAGTGGCAGAAGGGCTCGTAATGATGCGTCGCGTTGAAACCGTCCAGCCCGACCTCAATGCCCTTCCGCACCATGGCCTTGATGACTTCCAACCATTGGGGATTGCACATGCAGCCGTGATAGGTGCGGTACGGCCGGCCCTCTATGGTCCGCCACTTGAGCGATCCGTCTGGGTTCCGTTGTACTAGAGACGCGACCTCCTCGCACGGCGAGGCACCGAGCAGATCTTCGGTCCATATCTGCGACTAGGTCTCGCCAAACAGGCCCAGTTTTTCTTCGTGATTGCCGAAGAGCATGGTCGTTGACATGTTGGGCGCGGCGGACGTGATCGAGGACCTGGTCCGCGGTCGGCAGCGTCCAGTGTTCGATTATACGGCTGATATGACGATGCTTTTTAATATTCAGGGTTTAGCAGCCAATTTATTGGCCGGATTATTCGAGTCTGTGCTCCACCGCCAACCCACCGACTTTTTTCCTGGCGGCAGCGCGACATTGCCCGAGCCCATAAACTGAATGACGGTGCGTCGTTGCCGCTCACTGCGCCAGGCGGTGGTGCCGTGTGCCACGGCCCCGAAGAATAGGACGTCCCCGGCCTGCAGCGGCGGTTTGTAGACTTGCGGCAGATCGATGCTGGTCGTCAAGGGCCGGGGAATGGCATAGGACGCCTTGTGACTGCCCGGAACGCAGAGAAAACCCCCGCTGTCGTCGCCGAAACCGGCCGCCTCGTCGTGCAGGGCCCACGCCACATTGACCTGCTCGACCAGAGGGCGACCGTTGATCATAGCATATCCACCCGGATTCTGTCCGTGCAGCGAGCCACCCGTCGTAGCTTGTGGATAGACGCAGCCCATCGGC
>DQLG01000534.1 GCA_015660315.1 Candidatus Latescibacterota bacterium | reverse complement strand
TCTATTATCAGCAGGAGCGCGTTGGCGGGCAGTGTGCCTTGTTGTGGACGCGGTGGTTTTTGCCGGATGAATAGTTAAGGTACTTGACATTGTAAAAGCCGGTAGCGTTCAATTAAGATCACAAGGGGTTTGATTATCATATCCCACGGTGAGACTTGGCGGGTCACGGTAGTGACTGGCTTGTAGTGCTGGCGTTCCGATTTGAATATATCGAAGTTGCAGAAACAATATGGGGCGGGTTCGCCAAAGCGGCGGAATCACCTCGGTTAATGGTGTAGTGCCTGCGAGCATGTTTCTCGACCGCCTCGATCCGCAAGCCCATCGCGCTATCTTCGCGGCGGCGTTCTGCGATCCGCATCCACAGGTGGCGGAAGCGGCGAAGAAACGGGTTAAGGGGCAGGGGTTGCAGAAAAAGATGTGGTAGGTAAAAGAAGATGTAGAATGGAGGCCGCCACCCTTGGGGATGGCGGCCTTTTTTTATGCTTCCTGTTCATCGAGATAGAGCTGGGCCGTTTCGTCGCCGGGGGCGAGGGTGAGGATTTGCCGGTAGCGCTCAAGGGCGAGCGGTACATCGTGGCGGATGGCGGCTATTGAGGCTAAACTGTGGAGGATCTGCAGATTTTGCGGTAAGTGCCCGAGCAGCCCAATCAATTGCAGCTCTATATCCTCAATGTGGTCCGGGACTTCGCGAAGTGCATCTGACGGGTTAGATTCGCCGGGTTTGAAGGCGGAGAATAACATGCCGACTATGTCGAAGAGCCCACCCAGGCCACCAGGACCCTTCCTCGCCTGGAATTGCACCTGTGTGTCGAGTTCGGTGAGGCTGAGTGACGCGGCCTCTATTAGGGCGCCGGCGGCTTCGGCGTGGCGTCCGGATTCGCCGAGTGCACTGCCGAGGTTATAGTAGATGGCTGGATTATTGAGGCCGTAGTCGGCCAATTCGGCGTAGATACCCAACTCGCGGGTCGAAGCATTTTGCGCAAAGGCCTCATCAGCTTGTGCATAGAGATCGAGCAGGTGGTCTTGTAGTTTGTGCAGAATGGGCTCGGCTTCCTTAGGAACCGAGACCAGCAAGGCCAGTTGCCCGCGTTGGTCCCGAGTGAAAACAGGGGTTTGCACGCTACAGGCCAGGTCGGCTTCGGCAAGCGCCGCGGCTACTTTGTGTATATAGCGGGCCGAGCGGGTGTGTAGGAGAGGCTTCCAGCAGTCTAGGTTGTGTCTTTCGCCAATTAAGTGTTCCCAATCTTCGAGTTTAAGGAAGAGTTGCAATAGTTCGAGCAGAGCGGGGCGGTCAGCGACAAAGAATGAAAAGCCATATACATCTTCCACATAGACGTTTACTATCCAGGTGTGCAATTCGCGTTGGACCACCAGGGTCGAGCCGAAATAGTGGGTAAACGAAAGCGCGTGCCAAAGCGGAAAATCATCGGTCAATTTGGCCAGCGCGAAGACCGTATCGCAGCTAGACGGTTCTTCGCCATTATAGCTGATTTGCAATTGGTCGATAAAGGCCGTAGGATCGACTCCACGACGACTTAGTTCCGTGGCGATGCTTTCGAGGTAGCTGGTCTCATAGTCGGTGCGTTGCATTTTTATGGCGCGGACAAGATCTTCATCGTGCCAGGCGGCGAAGTGTTCAGCCAATTCGGATGGTTGCATGTTCATTGTAGGGGGAGACGCCGACGCGGGCGATCCTGTTCGGCGGGTTGCTTTGTGGCGTTAGGTCCACCGGCGGCTTGATGGTAGAGACGGGTAAAACTTCGGCCTATCCACCATAGGAGAATGAAGAGTGCGGCTATGCCGTAACTGGAGCCACCGTTGTCGAGGTCCTTAAGATAATCTAAGACTACATCCATTTAAAATGTCTTTCTCTGTTCGCCACCGATTTTTACGACATCGGGCGAGTTGCGTAGACGATACATGGCGAGAATGCCCAGTGCAGGGCCTAAGGCCAGTGGTGCGAAGGCCCAGCGCCAGCCAACCTCAGTGACAAAATAGGGCACCAGCCGTATTGTGATCAAGGTCAACATGAAACCGAGGGAGGTCTGTAAGGTCAGTGTGGTGCCGATATAGGCCGGGTCAGAGAGTTCGGTGATGCTGGTGGAGAATTGCGCGGAATCGGCGACGATGAAAAAACCCCAGACGAGGCAGAGGCTAGTTAGTATATATGGGTTACCGCCAAAAAATAGGCCGATGCTCAGACAACAACTGCCGCTAATCGCCATCGAGACGATGGTGATGCCGGTGCGACCGAAGCGATCGGCGAGGATGCCGGCGATTATACAGCCAAGGCCTCCAATGCCGATGGTCGCGAAGCTGGCGAGTGCGGCCCAATGGTCGGGGTCGTTTAGGGCGGAAGTACTAAAGCTCTCGTAGAGGAAGAGGGAGATCCACGTCCAGACCGCGTAGAGTTCCCACTGGTGCCCGAGATAGCCGAAATTCGCCAAACGCACGCCGGGGTTGGCGAGGGCGCGACCGGTGACGCGCCAGTCGAAACGGGCACCGACCGTGGCATGCGGTCCGTCCTTTACAAGTAGCAGGCAGATCAGGCTTGCTAAAAGCGAACAGCACGAAGCATAAAGCATCAAGGTACGCCAATCGGGGCCACCGATGACTTTGAGCAAATGCGGAGCGGCCGAGCCGAGGGTCAAGGCGCCGACGAGCACTCCGATGGCCATACCGCGATCCTGTTTGAACCAAGTGGCCATGATCTTCATGCCTGGCGGGTAGACGCCGGCGAGAAAGACCCCGGTGAGAAATCGCAACCCCAGTGCGATATAGATCCCGTCGACAAAAAGGCCGATCGCGCCATTGGCCATCGCGCCTAAGAAAGCACAGGTCGCAAAGAGATAGCGTGGGTTGAGGATGTCGGGCAGGTTAAGTAACGCGCTGATTAGGGTCCCGAGGACAAAACCGAGTTGTACCGACATCGTCAGCCAAGAGCTTTGCCCCTCGTTCAATTGCCATTCGAGAACTAGAGTTGGGGTGATGGCTGAAGCTGAAAACCACAGGGTGAGGCCGAGCAACTCGGCGAGGGCGAGGGCAATGAGTACGCGCCATTTCATAAGTGCGGTGAACTAAGCCGTAAGTTGCTGGCGATTGATGGCTGGAGGGCCCGAAGGACTAGCGCGTATATGTGTCAAGGTATTATTAAAGCTTGCTTATCTATGATTCTGGTCATCGGAAAAACAAAAAGAAAGGTATGGCAATGACAGAGGCAAGCACAGCTGTTCGCTGCAGGATCTTCGGCTGATTATATTAGACGGCAACGATCTGAGCGCCATTAGAATACAGGTGCGTCAGGTAGTGTTGGGGCTATGTCGGCTGGCAAGGGGACTTGGAAGGCGTTGAGGGTCATTGAGACATGCACATAATGGCCGACGATGCTGGTTAGTTCAATCAGGGCTTTGTCGCCCAGGGTGGTCTGGGCTGTGGCAAAGGTCTCGTCGCTGACGACGGCGGCGACAAGAATCTCGCTGGCATAGGTGTATACGGCTGCCTCATCTGCTTGTAGGTCAGTGGGTACATTTCGTTGGCGCAGGGCGTCGATAATTGAGGGGGCGAGGCCGGCCTCGCGCGCGAATCGCTCGTGTAAGGTCCATTCGACTTGGCAGTTATAGTGGCGACCGACGACGAGGATCGCCAATTCGCTCAAGCGCGGCTCTATACTGGTGTGATAGCGCAGGAATTCGCCGAGGCGTTGCGTGCGATCGGCGAGGTCGGGGCTGTAGAGCCAGATCTTAAACGGACCGCCGAGATGCCCGCGGGAAGCGAGGATTTCATCGTAGATGGTCTGCTGGCGCGCGTCGAATCGCGCTTCGTCGAATTCGGGCAGGCGGGGCATTGAATCTCCTTGTGGCTATGGAAAGCATCTAATGAAAAGAGAAAAACCGGACGCAGGCAAGCGCAAAAGGGCCATTCAATATGAATAGTAAGCGAGTAGCGGTGGGGGCGATCTTCACCGAGTGCAACCAATTCGGCGGCGAGCCGATCGATCTTTCGTGGTTTGAACGCTATGAGCTGCGGCGGGGGGCTGA
>DQLG01000514.1 GCA_015660315.1 Candidatus Latescibacterota bacterium | reverse complement strand
TGACTTAGCAGGCAAAGCAAAGATGAGCAGAGAAGCAGGGCAGCTCGATACCCTAATGGACCGAACATATCATACTCAGAAGGGGCGTGAAGTTTTCGGAGGGGGAGGGATCAAGCCAGATATCAATATTGAACCGGCCTTTATCCCCGATTATATCCGAAACTTGGAACGCCGTCGACTATTTTTTGATTTTGCCATTGATTATGTGTCAACCGATTCGACTTGGGTTGAGAACCATTTAGAATTGTTGATGGTCGATGATGAAATGATTAATGCCTTTATCGACTTTGCGCAAAGCACGGACGAGGATGAGGTGAAAATAAAAACGGGACTGAGCCAAATAGAAGAGATTGAGGGTTTTGCCGAAGACATGGGTTGGGGCGAGGAAGTACAAGAATCAATTCGGCAGTTGCGGGCATCGGTTGAGCAAGAATGGAATCAGCCCCTTAGCAACAAGCTAAAACCGTATATAAGGAATGCGATACACCGGGAATTGGTCTTGCGTTTTAAGGGAAGAAAGGTCCAACTTCTCGAGGAATTACAAGACGACCAACAGCTGGCAAAGGCGATCGAGGTTCTCGGGAATCAAGATCATTATTTAGAGGTACTTGTCGATAAAGAAATTAAGTAATTGATCAAGGGTTGCTTGAGGCGGATCACTTTAGTAGTTTATAGAAGGACATTCGGGCTTAAGTTACTGGCTTTTCTATAAATAGAAGTATTACTATTTAAATTTTTCACACGTTTTTCACAAAGGGACGCACTTAGTCAAGGGTCCCTTTTTCAGGGTTTTAATCAGTCGGGAATCCGCAGAGCGGAAATAGACGTATTTAGCTATTTTTATTGATGTTGTAATATGCGAAGAACTCTGCGGAGTTCCTTTAGAAGCAATTCCACGCAGATGTCGTACTTAGGACTATTAAGGCCCGTTTGGGGCATAGTCTCGTCAGGTCTGTTAACAGCTCTACCTTGAATTTGCCGTCGGGATCCAGACTCGCTTAACGTGTCGGGACCGTGACTAACGGGCCTTAATTAGGTTTCTGACCAAGTTGGTAGAGTTCAGACGACGAATTTGTTTATAGTATTCACATCTGTGTTTCCCACCCTGAAAAAGATCTAGCCCCTTCACCTATCAAAGTGCGCCTGCAAGGTAAGCCAAGTCGTGGCCGGCAATATAGCCATCGGGCCATCAATATATGACTTACCAGATAGGTATCGCATTATGCGAACAGAAATTTTTATTAACCAAGGCATCCACGAGTCTAGGATTGCCATTTTGGAAGATGGCCATCTTTCTGAGATCTGGGTTGAAAGACCAGAGAACGAGAGGATGGTTGGAGATGTATACAAGGGTACTGTAACGGCAGTTTTACCTGGCTTACAGGCAGCTTTTATAGAAATCGGTCATGAGCGGACTGCATTCCTTCAAGTGCGCGATATGGTCGAGGCTGAAAATTCCGATTCCGATGGCTCACGTGGTGGCCGTCGTTCCCGTCATCGCAGTTTCCCCAATATTCAAAGCCTGATAAGAAAGGGTGAGCAGGTGCTGGTTCAGGTCACCAAAGAGCCTATTAGCACCAAAGGTGCTCGTGTTACGACTCAGCTTTCGCTTCCCGGTCGATTTATGGTATTGGTGCCAGGCGGTAACTGGGTTGGCGTGTCACGCAAAATCGCCAGCTGGAGTGAACGCAAGAGATTGCGCGATCTCGTCACAAAAATCAAACCTAGTGGCTACTCGGTGATTGTGCGAACAGAGGGGAAAAACCAAAGTGATCGCGAGTTCAAACGCGATATGAGACAATTGGTGAGAAACTACGAACGCTTGATTAAGGTGAGCAAAAAAGCCACGTCTCCTGCGCAAGCGCACAAAGAGATGGGCATGACGTCCAGTATTATACGCGACTTGTTTACGGACAATGTCGATCGGCTGGTCGTCGACGATAAAGAGCTATATAAAGAGATTACATCCTATTTGCGCCAGGTCTCGCCCGAACTGAGAAAAAGAGTTGAGTATCATAAGGACCGACGCCCTATTTTTGACGCTTTCAAGATCGAAGAAGAGATTGAAAAGGCGGCCAATCGCACGGTGTGGATGCGTCGTGGTGGGGCTTTAGTTATTGATTATGCCGAGGCCGGCACCTTTATTGATGTGAACTCAGCGCGCTATGTCGGTTCGGACGATCAAGAGGAGAATAACCTCAATACCAACTTGGAAGCCGCCCGCGAGATTGCTCGACAACTCAAGTTGCGCGATGTTGGCGGGATCATCGTAATCGATTTTATCGATATGAACGAGGAGCGAAATCGCAGAAAGATCATTGAGCGTTTGATCGATGAATTTAAAAAAGACCGGGCCAAGGTGTCTATTAGTGCCCATGTCAGTGAATTTGGCCTAGTCGAAATGACCCGTCAGCGCGTACGCCCGAATTTATTGCACGACCATAGCGAACCCTGTCCAATCTGCAATGGAACCGGGCGGATTTTGGGACCGGATACGACGCTGACCAGAATCGAACGCTGGCTGCAAAGATCGTACGCCGCTACCCGCGAGAAACGCTATGTACTAAAAGTCCATCCGGATGTAGCCACCTATATATTGGCAAATCGGGAAGAGCGGCTTAAATCACTGCGTAAAGCGACCAAAGCCCGTGTTAAGGTGGAAACCGATACCACTTTGGGGCCGCAGGATTATCGCTTCTTCTCGACCAAGCGCAGTTTGGATGTAACAGCCGAATTCAGGGTTTGACAGACGAGACGCTGACCCTTATATTTTGCCTTCTTTGCTAAATGAGAAATCGTTTTAGGAGTTCAAGTTATGTACGCAGTTGTCAATATTGCCGGTCATCAGGTTAAGGTCGACAAAGGTCAGCGTCTGCGCGTGCCTCGGTTACAGGTCGAAGAGGGCAGCACGCAGGAGTTTACCGATGTGTTGATGGTCTCCGGTGAAGGTGAGACCAAGGTGGGCAGCCCCACTTTAGAAGGTGCTAGCGTTTCGGCGACCGTCGTTGGCCACGGTCGTGGCGACAAGATCGTTGTCTTCAAAAAGAAGAAGCGCAAAAAATACCGTAGGCGCACCGGCCATCGTCAGGACTATACTGAGATTCAGGTCGAGAACATCGTTCTCCCGAACTAAGCGCGAAAGGACTAAATACCATGGCTCATAAAAAGGGCGTCGGCAGTTCTAAGAACAATCGCGACAGCAATGCTCAGCGATTGGGCGTTAAGCGCTTTGGCGGCGAGAAGGTCAACGCCGGCACGATTATTGTGCGCCAGCGTGGGACGCGGATCCATCCAGGTACTAATGTTATGAAGGGTGGCGATGATACGCTCTTCGCCACCATTGATGGCCAAGTGAAGTTTGAAAACTTTGGCAAAAAGCGCAAGCGGGTAAGTGTCTACGCCGCTGCGTAAGCATTAGCACCAAAATAGAAATAAAAAACGGGCCTCACTTTTTCAGGTGAGGCCCGTTTTTTATTTCGGAGCTTCGCGCACTATAACGAAACGAACGAAATGGTGGCTATTTACCTGCCACCTTAGCCTTGAGATATTCGCGGTTGAGAAAGGAGATATGCTCAACGGCAATTTCCTTAGGGCAGACGGCTTCGCATTCGTATTCGTTGGTGCAGTTGCCAAAACCCTCTTGTTGCATCGCTTCGACCATGGCGGCCGTGCGCTTGTGACGTTCGGGTTGGCCTTGGGGTAGAATATTGAGGTGTTTGACCTTGGCGCTGACAAAAAGCATTGCCGAGGCATTCTTGCAAGAGGCAACACAAGCCCCGCAGCCTATACAGGCCGCTGCATCAAAGGCTTCGGATGCCAGTTCCTGCGAGACTAACATCGAGTTGGCATCGGGGGCGGAACCGGAGTTTACCGAAGCATAGCCGCCGGCCTGAATAATGCGGTCGAAAGCAGAGCGATCAACGACCAAATCTTTGATCACGGGGAAAGCAGCAGCTCGCCAAGGCTCGATGGTTATAGTGGCCCCATCGGCAAAGCTGCGCATAT
This sequence comes from Candidatus Latescibacterota bacterium, assembly GCA_015660315.1. GTDB lineage: Bacteria > Latescibacterota > UBA2968 > UBA8231 > UBA8231. The sequence goes on along the minus strand of DQLG01000514.1, from coordinate 7,238 downwards.
AGAGCTGGCAGGTGGTAGTGCCGTGTCCGGGTCCATGAGCGACGCCGTTGATGACCAAGCCGCACATGCCGCAGATACCTTCGCGACAATCGCTGTCAAAGGAAATGGGCAGTTCTTCGCCTTTGCGCTCAAGCTCGCCATTAAGCACATCAAGCATCTCAAGAAAAGACATTTCCGGGCGGACGCGTTTGAGCGGATAAGACACCATATGGCCTTTATCGTTTAGACCTTGCTGACGCCAGATATTTATCGTAAAGCTCAGGCAATCGCTTTGGCCGGCATCTCTCTTGCGTCGGCTCTGTTCCTCGGTCATTTATAGCTCCTTTGCGTCAAATGCACGTTCTCGAAGACCAGCTCTTCTTTGTGCAGGGCAGGATCGGCCCCCACTCCTTGAAATTCCCAAGCGGATACATAGGTGAAGTCATCGTCGTTGCGTCTGGCTTCTCCTTCTCCGGTCTGGTACTCCTCGCGGAAGTGGCCGCCACAGGATTCGTTGCGCTCATAGGCGTCGTGGATCATCAGTTCGGCGAATTCCATAAAGTCGGCAACGCGTCCGGCGCGTTCTAATACTTGGTTGAATTCGCCAGCCGTTCCGGCGATGGTCACATTCTGCCAGAACTCTTCGCGGATCTCACGGACCTTCTGCTTTGCACCGCTCAGTCCTTCGGCATTGCGCGCCATACCGCAGTGGTCCCAAAGCAAAAGCCCCAGCTCTCGGTGAAAATCGTCCACAGTGCGCTTGCCCTTGATGGCCAGTAGTTTGTCGATGCGTTCGGTAGCTGCCTGCTCAGCTTGATCAAAAGCCGGGTGATCCGTCCCTACGTCGTCGGCAGCATTAGCAGCGATATAGCCACCGATGGTGTAGGGGATGACGAAGTAGCCGTCCGCCAAGCCTTGCATCAAAGCACTTGCGCCTAGACGATTGGCCCCATGATCGGAGAAGTTGGCTTCGCCCAGCACAAAAAGCCCGGGCAGGTTGCTCATTAAATTGTAATCTACCCACAGGCCACCCATCGTGTAGTGGACGGCCGGATAAATGCGCATCGGTGTCTGATAGGGATTTTCGTTGGTGATTTCGTGGTACATGTCGAAGAGGTTACCGTATTTTTGGCTGATAACATGCTCTCCGTCGCGCTTAATCGCATCGGCAAAGTCTAAGTAGACCGCTCGTCCCGACGATCCGACACCCCGCCCCTCATCGCAGACGGCCTTAGCAGCTCTTGAAGCGACATCTCTGGGCACGAGATTGCCAAAGCTGGGATAGCGGCGCTCCAGATAGTAGTCGCGCTCGTCGGCGGGTATTTGCTCCGGTGCGCGTTGATCTCCTTGCTCCTTGGGTACCCAAACGCGTCCGTCGTTGCGCAGGCTTTCGCTCATTAGCGTGAGTTTGGATTGGTAATTGCCCGAAACGGGAATGCAAGTGGGGTGGATCTGGGTGAAAGAAGGGTTGGCGAAGAACGCACCTTTTTTATGGGCTCGCCAAGTGGCTGTAACATTGCAGGCCTTGGCATTGGTTGACAGAAAGAAGGCATTGCCATAGCCGCCAGTAGCTATAATAACGGCGTCAGCGACATAGCGCTCCATCTCACCGCTGATCAGGTTGCGCACGACAATGCCGCGCGCCTTGTCGTCAACCATAACTAGCTCGAGCATCTCCCGCCGCGGCAAGAGCGTGACTTTGCCGATCTCAACTTGGCGCATCAGGGCACTATAAGCGCCGAGTAGTAGCTGTTGGCCGGTTTGGCCGCGGGCATAGAAGGTGCGCGAAACCTGGGCACCGCCAAAGGAGCGGTTGGCGAGTGTGCCGCCGTATTCACGGGCAAACGGAACGCCTTGTGCGGCGCATTGGTCGATGATATGCGAGCTGATTTGCGCCAGGCGATAGACATTGGCCTCCCGAGCCCGGTAGTCGCCGCCCTTAATCGTGTCGTAGAAGAGTCGATATATGCTGTCGCCGTCATTCTGATAGTTCTTAGCGGCATTGATACCGCCTTGAGCGGCGATTGAATGAGCGCGGCGCGGAGAGTCCTGGAGACAAAAGGAGAGGACATTATACCCCAGTTCGGCCAAAGTGGCCGCCGCCGAGGCGCCCGCCAAACCAGTGCCAACGACAATTACATTGTGTTTGCGCTTATTGGCTGGGTTGACCAGCTTGAGCTCGAATTGGTGCTTTTCCCACTTTTCCGCTAGCGGACCGCTAGGAATATGTCCGTCTAATGCCATGCCTTACCTCACTTAAGGAGACCCAGATACACGGGCAAGAAGCCAAAGCCAAGAGCCAGGATCAAGCAGAGAATGAGACCCAGGGATCTTATCTTATCGGAGCGCACGCTCAAGGTTTGAAATGCACTCTGAAATGCGTGCCAGAGGTGAGCCCCCAAAACCAGCATGGCTATTACATACCAAACCAGATATTCGGTTTGTTGAAACGTATCGGAAACCAGATCGTAAAGAGTGCCTTCCGCTTTGTCGCCGTATTTAAAGGTTTTGAGATGTAAAACCAGAAAAACCAGGACAATTATGCCCGAGTAGATCATGGTGTATGAGGCAAAGTTCCTGCCGCCGACGCTCTGAGTGGCCTGATAGCCGACGGGACGTGCCCGACGGTTCTCGCGCGTAACACTAACGGCTAGATAGACGTGCAAGAGGAAAACGACCACGAGCAAGAGCTCGACAGGGATTATTAGGGGATGGTTGATCAGAAATTCTGAGTAGGCGTTAAAGGCCTGGCCCCCGTCTCCCTTGAGTAATAGCAGGTTCCCCAACAAATGCCCGATCAAGAAGCCGTAGAGGATCAACCCCGTTAGGGCCATCCCCATCTTCTTGCCGATTGGCGAGGAGAAAACTTTTGATGGCATGCTTTGTCTTACCTCCGGGTCGGACTTAGGAGTGTAATAAAAAGATAATACCCCATCTACAATAAGACCACTAATTTGCAGCAATATAATCTAATCGGCGATTGAATATCGAGCCTGTCTTGCCCGCATAGCAAAGTTTTCGTACTCTTTTATTTTCAACTACAAAGGTAATATGTAATGAAAATCCATGAATATCAGGCTAAAGAAATCCTACGGCAATACAAAGTTGCCGTGCCCGAAGGATCGGTGGCGACCTCAGCTGATGAGGCTGAGCACATTGCCACGGAATTGGGTGGTAAAGTCGTAGTCAAGGCGCAAATCCACGCTGGAGGACGGGGCAAGGGCGGAGGCGTTAAGTTAGCTACCAATCCGACGGAAGCTCGCGAAGCGGCCAGCGAAATTCTCGGCATGCAGCTTATAACCCACCAGACCGGTCCCGAAGGCCAAAAGGTCAAGCAGGTTTTGGTAGAAAAAGCCTCGGATATCGAGCACGAATTCTATCTAGGCATTACGCTGGACCGGGCGCAGAGCAAGCTGGTGGTGATGGCTAGCAGGGAGGGCGGGGTCGAGATTGAAGAGGTTGCTGCTGAAACCCCCGAAAAGATTCTCAGGGAAACGGTCGACCCCAGCGTAGGGCTACTGCCTTTTCAAGCGACGCGCATAGCTTTTGGGCTCGGCTTCGAAGGGAAACAAGTGCGTCAGGCGTCCGGGTTTATTCTCAATCTCTATAAGGCCTTTATCGGCGCCGACTGCTCTATCGCGGAAATCAATCCATTGGTTACTACTGCCGACGGACAGGTTTTGGCGCTGGACGCCAAGATCAACTTTGACGCCAATGCGCTCTTCCGCCAACCCAACCTTGCCGAATTGCGCGATCTGGACGAGGAAGACGAGTTAGAGGTCGAAGCCTCGAAATTCGATCTGAACTATATCAAGCTCGACGGCAATATTGGCTGTATGGTCAACGGGGCAGGTCTTGCAATGGCCACCATGGACATAATCAAGCTATCCGGTGCCGAGCCGGCGAATTTTTTGGACGTCGGCGGCGGCGCCAGCGCTGAAACCGTGGAGAACGGCTTTCGGATATTGCTTTCCGATCCAAATGTAAAGGCCATTCTTATTAATATCTTCGGGGGCATTGTGCGTTGTGACCGTGTCGCGGAAGGCGTGATCCAAGCCCGCAAGAACATCGAGGTCAACGTGCCCCTGGTGGTGCGGCTCGCCGGCACCAATGCGGATGTCGCCGCTGAAATGTTGGAAAAGTCCGACATGGATTTTAGTGTCGGGCACGGGCTGAAGGACGCGGCTGAAAAGGTCGCGTCAGCCATTCAATAGGGGATATCGGGCATGAGTGTTTTAGTTGACGAAAATACGAAGGTCTTCGTACAGGCCATTACAGGCCAAGAAGGATCTTTCCATACCAAACAAATGATCGAATACGGCACGCAAGTCGTCGGTGGGGTAACACCGGGTAAGGGTGGTCAAGACTTTGAGGGTGTGCCTGTCTTCAACACCGTCGCCGAAGGGGTCGAGGCGACCGGTGCAAATGTCTCCATCATTTTCGTGCCGCCGCCTTTTGCCGCGGATGCGATCATGGAAGCGGCAGATGCTGGCCTTGAGTTGATTGTCTGTATTACCGAAGGCATTCCCGAAGCAGATATGGTTAAGGTTTATCACTATATCCAGTCGCGCGATACGCGGTTGATCGGGCCTAATTGCCCGGGAATCATCACCCCAGGCAAATGCAAGATCGGCATTATGCCCGGTTTTATCCACCAGCCAGGCCGAGTTGGCATCATCTCCCGCAGCGGCACCTTGACCTATGAAACAGTGGGTCAGCTTTCCGACCGGGGTCTGGGTCAGTCCACGGCTATCGGCATCGGCGGCGATCCAATTATCGGTACGCGCTTTGTCGATGCTCTTGCTCTTTTCAAAGACGATCCGGAGACCGATGCTGTGGTTATGATCGGTGAGATCGGTGGCACGGCCGAAGAAGAAGCCGCCGCCTATGTTAAAGAGCATTACGACAAACCCGTTATCGGCTTTATCGCCGGCCGTACGGCACCACCAGGGCGTCGGATGGGCCATGCGGGTGCGATAATTTCGGGTGGTAAGGGCACCGCGGACGACAAAATGGCGGCCATGAGAGACGCGGGGATTCATGTATGTGAGAGTCCGGCGGAGATTGGCGAGACCGTGGAGAAAGCGCTGGGCTAAGCAGAATAAAAAAGCATAAAAGAGCCCCATCGATCTACCGTGGTCGGTGGGGCTTTCTGTGTTCTAAGGAATCTAAAGAAAAATAAGACCTGACAACGCGGAGCATGCTCCCTATCGCCACTAGGCACCCAACGAATTTAGTTAAAACTAGGTGGGCCGGCGGAGGGCAATTCTGCGCTGGTTTTTTTGCCTATTGAAAGCGGCATGATGGCCACTTGCCGGCTGAGCAAGAAGAGGCCGGCCAATAACGCTAGGGCTGCGCATAGGGTCATTGCAATGGGCAGATGCTGTGTGGGGCCGAGTTCCTCTATTCCCCAATGGGTGCGGAGATTGATACCCGCGACTGAGGCCAGATTATTGATTGCATGCGCGAAGAGGGCGGGGTAGATGCTATGGGTCCAGTAGACCAAGGCGCCCAAAAAGAGCCCAAAGATGAAGAGGGGGATGAACTGCCAAGGGTTAAAGTGCGAGGCGGCAAAGAGCAAGGCGGACCCGAACAAAGCCCAGCGTGGGCCATAGTGGGTATAGAGGCCGGAAAGCACAAAACCGCGAAAGAAAAGCTCTTCGCAAAATGCAGGAACTAATACCAACGCAGTTAATCCTCCAGGTACCTCCGTAATTTCGTTGAAGATCTGTAGTTCTAATAGATTTTTCTGAAAGGACAGCGGCATCTCTAAGTCCAGTATAGTCAAGAGATTCGCTATATGCAGATCAAGTTCTGCAACAACTAAACTGCAACAAATGGCGATGGGAATCGTCAGTAGCAGAGTCGAAATTGGTGTGGCGTTGAGCAGCAGTAGATTTTCAGACGATAGGCGATAGCGGCGGATATGAAGGGCCATAAACCACAGCAGGGTCATTTCGGCAGCGATTATGCCTATATAAGGGAGGGACAGGCCGATGATGGGCCATATTAAGAATTGCGCCAGTAGAAGCGCTGGTAGGCTTACGCGGAGAATTTGACTGAGGTTGGGGTAGGCAGTGTTCATAAGGCAGCAAAGACCTCCGGAAATACCGAAGGTCTTTGCGCAAGTATTATGGCCCTAAGGCGTTATTTTTTCTTCTTCTTTGGCTAGTATATGCACCCTGCCGCCATGGCAAGTCTTGCAGTTAAGTGCTTCCCCTTTTTTGGGCAAGTTGACAAAGAGCGTGTGTTGTTCGCCCTCGCCTTCTTGGGCCATCAGATGGATGCCGGCATCATCGCCTTTGGTTATGTAGCTTGCTTTAATCACTTTGCTCTTGCCATGGTGATCAAAAGACGCCTCCGCTTGGCCATTCGCCACTAGGCTGTCGATAAAGGCAGATTTCATCTGTCGTGCGGCTTGTTTGTGCGGCGTATCTGTCGTGTAGACGACCTTACCACCTTCTTTGACGTGGCAATAGGTGCACTTTTCTCCCAGCGCTTTTGAAATACCGCGCATGGCCTTCATGGTCGCTTTGCGATCTTCGCCGAAGATCGTCTGGCCTGGTTTTTTAGGCGCTTGCGCATTTGCGTGTGGTGCTAGGGCGAATGTGGCGATAAGAGCGAATATGACGAACGATACATGGTTCAATGTGATCCCTCCTTTGCCAGAAGGCCGGACTTTATAGGTCTGGAATGGTTTCACGAAAGATAGATGTTGCCGCAAAATTCGCAAGTTGAATCCCCGGCCTAGCGCGTCTGCAGTGTTTGTAGATAACCTCGTGTACGGCTAGACCAAAATAGATAGCTGAAAAACAGACCGGGGACATAGTATTCTACAAACCAGCGGGTTAACCAGCGAATCGGATAGTGAATTAGTGGCGACAAGGCTAAACGGAAGGCAAGGTGACGTGGTGAGAGTGCAGCGGCTCCAATCGCATCTAATCGAAGGACCTTATCCAACTCGGGGTGTTTGCGCAACAAGATGGGAATCGATTGCTTGCCATATGTTTGCATAAGACGGCATAAAGGTTCAAAAGCACGCAGATGGTGGTGGTGCGATAGAGCTTCTGGAGCGTAATAGAGCGGAACACCAGCTAAATGAAGTCGATAGCCCAATTCAAGGTCTTCGCCGCCATAGGCGGTGAGGTCCTCGTCAAAAAATCCCACGCGGCTTAGGGACGACCGGCGGACAGAGGAGTTCCCGGTGACGAAGCACTTGAAGTGCATTGGTTTTTCTTCATCCACTGCGTGAACTCCTC
>DQLG01000353.1 GCA_015660315.1 Candidatus Latescibacterota bacterium | reverse complement strand
CAAAGCGCTTATCGAGGAAGCCCTGCGTCTGGAAGACGCCGGCATTTTCGCCCTAGTGCTCGAACTAGTCACCGAAGAGGCGGCGCAGGACGTGACCGAGCGCCTTTCCATCCCCGTTATCGGCATCGGCGCCGGACGACATTGCGACGGCCAAGTCCTTATCGTGCACGACCTAGTCGGGCTCAACGAAGAAGACCTGATATTGGCCAAGGCCTATGGCCAGACGCGCCAGGTCTGGCTGGATATTTTTAGCACTTATCGTCGGGAAGTGGCCGAGGGTCTATTTCCCACGGCGGAAAACGTCGCCCATATGGAACCCGATAAACACGCCGAGCTAGACGCAATACTCAAAGGCAACGGCAAGAACAATTGATCCTTCCAGAGGAGAATGCTTAGATGCGCTCGTTTCACACCACCGCACTGATTCTGGGGCTTGCCGCCCCTGCCTTGGCCCAAACCGACGAATCGAGTTGGAGCCTGAGTCGCCTCGGCGGCCTTGATTCGTTGATGGGAGAGATCGTTGCTCTGCTTTCCACTGTGCTGCTTTTCGACTTTGGCACCGGCCTGCCGCTGATCGTCGCCGTGCTGCTGTTTGGCGGCATCTTCTACAGCTTTTACTTCGGCTGGTTTTCCATCCGAGCCTTCCGCCATGCCATCGACATCGTGCGCGGGATCTACGACGACCCCAACGACCCCGGTGAAATATCGCACTTCAAGGCGCTGGCCAGCGCGCTTTCTGCAACCATCGGCCTCGGTAATATCGCCGGTGTCGCCGTCGCCATCGGCACCGGCGGCCCCGGGGCGTTGGTCTGGATGATCGTCACTGCGATCTTCGGCATGTCCTCAAAATTGGCCTCCTGTACCCTGGCAATTATGTATCGCACAATTCAAAGCGATGGGCGGGTCACCGGCGGCCCCATGTACTACCTTGAAAAAGGGCTTGAACTGCGGGGGTTCAAACGACTAGGCCGCACTCTCGCCATACTCTTCGCCATACTCTGTATTGGCGGTGCGCTCGGCGGTGGCAATATGTTTCAATCGAACCAGACCGTCGAAGCGCTCGGCGTAGTCAGCCCCCTCTTCAAAACCTATGATTGGCTCTTCGGGTTGATTCTCGCCGCACTGGTCGGCGCAGTCATCATCGGCGGCATCCAACGCATCGCCAGCGTAACCTCTCGCCTCGTTCCGACCATGTGCATCCTCTATGTGCTCAGCGCCCTCTTCATTATCTTGAGCAATATTGGCGAAGTGCCCGCGATGTTCGTGCTCATCTTTAGCGAGGCCTTTTCCGGCCAAGCGGTAGAAGGCGGTATTTTGGGCATAGCGATTATCGGTATCACTCGCGCCGCCTTCTCCAACGAGGCCGGCATCGGCTCGGCGGCTATCGCGCACGCAGCGGCCAAAACCGAGGAGCCGGCGCGCGAGGGCATCGTTGCAATGATCGGCCCCTTTATCGATACGATCGTCATCTGCACCATGACCGCGCTGGTCGTGCTTTTAACCGGTGTCTACAAGGACCCCAACTTGCAAGGCAAAGGCGCGGAGATGACCGCCACCGCCTTCGGCTCGGCCATCCCGGGTGCGGAAATCGCATTGGCCATCATTATCTGCCTCTTCGCCTACTCGACAATGATCTCCTGGGAATACTATGGCGAACGCGCGTGGGAATACCTCTTCGGCGGCGGCTCGCTGTTGATCTTCCGCCTGCTCTTTGTCCTCTTTGTCTGGATCGGCGCCGTCAGTCAGTTGGCTAATGTCATCAGCTTCTCAGACCTGATGATCCTCAGCATGGCCTTTCCCAATATCATCGGCGGGATTATCCTCAGTCCCTTGATCAAACAGAAGCTGCAAGAATATTGGGCACGACTGCAACGCGGCGAAATGCGGCGTTTCAAATAGGCGCCTTGCGCTGCCGCGTGATTAATGTATCATCACGAACCAATAGTCCAGTGTGCCTTCCATTACCACCAACGTCGTTTTTCCTCTAATGAGACCCATGATCTTTTACATGCTCCTCGCCGTCGCCGTGCCACTTTTCGCCGAGGAGCCGACGCAACTTGATGTCCTCCTTCTAGAAGAAAGCCTCCACCCTGAGCTTCTGCATTTCACCGCGACACTCGCACCGCTGCGAGAAGCCGAATTGGCGCTTGAGGTTCCAGGCGAGGTAAATACCCGCCCCGCCGAGTTGGGCCAAAGGGTCGAACCGGGTCAGGAACTGCTCACACTGAACCGGCGTCGGTTCAAAATCCAAAAGCAGCTCAGGAACGCCGAATTACAAGGCGCGCAAAGCCAGTTTGAACTCGCCGAATTAAATTTCCAGCGCACCGAAATTCTGCACCGCGACAGCACCCTGAGCCAAGAGGCGGTCGATCAATCCCGTTACCAACGCGACGCGGCCCAGAGCTTAAGGGATATGGCTAGTGCGAGGCTAGCTTTGGCTCGCTTAGACCTGATGGCGAGCTCGATCCGCGCCCCGTTCGCCGGCGTGGTCGCCGCCCTTCATGTCGAGATAGGAGAGAGAGTCGCTGCTGGACAGGCCGTCCTGCGACTCGCCGCACGCGACACTGTCGTCCTACACGCCCACGTTTCGGCTACTGCACTCAACAAGCTCAAAATCGGCCTATCGGCAAAAGTTGAACCAGCAGACGGGCGACCGGTCTTCTTCGCGAGCATCACCCATATAGGCCAAGTCGCCGACCCAACATCACGACGATATCCCATAAAGCTTTTAGCGGCAGATCCCGGCGGCCCCCTGGGCATACTCGCCTCACTCACTGTCAATTGTGAACAGAACCTGCGCGGCGTCGAATTGCCAGCCACTGCGCTGCGCTTTCGCTCGAACCGAGCGTACACCTATATCGTCGCCGGTTCGGGTCACAGCGGCGAATTAATAGAACGCCAGGTTGAGATCGGCGCGGAGTTGTCCGGCGGCCGGTTCTTCATCACCGATGGCCTGGCCCCGGGCGACCGAGTCGTCGAATTCGGATCCGTCCCTTTCGCGCCTGGCCAGACCGTACAAATTGCCCGGACCCGGCGCCTGCAGCAGGAACGCGTCGGGCAATGAGCATTTTTTTTCGCTGGATAGTCCACAATCCGCTCATCGCCAACCTACTGACCTTCTGCCTACTGCTCGGGGGCGGGATCGCCTACCGAACCATGCCGCAAGAATATCTGCCCCCGGTAAACCTCAAATGGCTGATCGCCGTGCTCTCCTACCCCGGCGTCTCGGCGGCCGATATCGAGCAGATCATTACCCGCCCCGTCGAAGACGAGCTCGAAGAAATAGACTTCGTCAACCAGTTCAACTCCACCAGCACCGAAGGCAGCGTCGAGTTCTCCATGCAGTTCGAGGATATTTCGCTAGATGAATTCGAACGCCAATACCAGGAAGTCCGCCAAGGGGTCGACCGCGCCGACCTACCGGACGGCGTGCTCGACCCCTTCTACATAAAAATTAAATCATCCAACTTCATCCCCCTAGTACAGATCGCATTGACCGGCGGCGCGAAAATCGACTACCACCAACTTCGCCACCGTGCCGAAGAGTTGCGCGATAGCATCGAGAGCTTCTGGGAGGTCGACCGCGTTTTCCTTTACGACGACCGCGAACGCCAGATCCATGTCGAAGTCGACCCACCGAGCGCCCGCGCGCTCAGCCTGAGTCTGGACGACCTCGGCCGGGCACTCGAAATGAGCAACCTCGACCTACCCGCCGGTACTCTGGAACTAGGTTCGAGCGAGTATCTTATCCGCAGCGCGGATCAGTTCCGCAGCTTGCGCGACATCAGGGCGGCCATAGTCCGCCCCGACCCCCTAGGTGACCACGTGCGCCTCAATCAGGTAGCGACGGTCCGCGACACCTATGCCCGCGAGGAGGCGCGGTCCCGACTCAACGGCCAGCGCAGTATCGCCCTCGGCGTTACCAAGAAAGACGTCGGCTCGTCGTTGGACCTGCTCGACAAAACCCACGCGTTATTGGCCGAATTCGCCGTCGGCCTGCCCCCTGGGATCGGAGTCGAGCTGGTCAATGACACGTCGATCCGCGTCAGAAATGCCCTCAGCAACCTGCAGATTAACGCGCTCGCCGGCGGCCTGTTAGTAGTCTTCGTGCTTTGGATGTTTT
>DQLG01000595.1 GCA_015660315.1 Candidatus Latescibacterota bacterium | reverse complement strand
CGTATAATTCATTCCGCGATTTGCAGGAAAAGCCGGGCGGGGCGATAGGCTGTTCCTCGATTCGAGCGATAGAGGCGTATGATACAGGTGTACTCTATATACCGACGATGGGTGCGGGTGGGGCGATTTACAGCGGTTGGTCTCAATTTAACGACCACCAACATATCTACCAGTATCTAGGCGATGGGAGTTATTTCCACAGCGGGCGCGGGGCGATACAGAGTTGTATCCACGGCCAGGTGAATATCACCTTTCTACTGCTCTACAATGGGGCTGTAGCGCTGACTGGTGGCCAACAGCCGGGCGGTCAACGCCCGGTCCCCGATGTGGTGCAGGAGCTTTTGGGACTCGGGGTCGTGCAAGTCGGCGTTGTCTGCGAGGATCCGGCGCGCTATCGCAGTCTGGCCAGTGAAAGGATTGAGATCTATGCCTTGGAGGACCACGCTAAAGCTTTGGCGGATTTCAAGCGAGTCCGTGGGACGACGGTGCTTATTCTCGACAAGGAATGCGCGACGGAAAAGGGGCGTCGTCGCCGGCAGCAGGGCTTAACGCCCGATGAATACGTGCTTATCGATGAGGCTATCTGTGAGGGCTGCGGTGATTGCTATGCTCAATCGGAAGGATGCGCGGCGCTCTATAGCGTTGAAACAGAGTTTGGCGACAAGACCCAAGTCCGGCAAGCCAGTTGTGCCCAGGATGGTCTGTGTATAGATGGGGAATGTCCCTCTTTTGCAATAATAAAACCAGCCAAAGGCACCCGCCTGAAAAAGCGGCGACCAGAGGCTTTGCAGGCGTTGCCCGAACCGCCGGCATGCGCAATCGATGGGACGTATTCGATCTTCGCGATGGGTCGGGGAGGAACCGGTGTGGTGACGATTTCCCATCTGATTGCCTATGCGGCTATGATGGACGGTAAATATGTCTATTTGTCCAATAATACCGGCTTGGCCCAGAAGGGGGGGCCGGTCGAGGCGCCGATTCTAATCAGTGAAACTGAGCAGCCTGTTTTTAACCGCCTATTTCCTGGCGGGGTCGATCTCTATTTGGGTTTTGATTTGTTGCGTTCGGCTGAGCCGGACAATCTCAAATACGCCTCGTCTGAGCGCACCCGGGCGATGGTGAGCACGGCCGAGATTGCCAATGCCTCGATGAACCGCAATCCACGGCAGCAGGCTTTTCCGGAGGCAGCCGGTTTGCAGGCACTCATCGAACAGTACACTAAGAAAGACAATATTTATCTGGACACCTATTGCTTGGCTGAAGAGCTTTTTGCCGATACGCTCTATGCCAATATGATCCTCCTCGGGGCGGCCTATCAGGCCGGGGCGGTGCCGTTGAGCGGCGAGTCGCTCGAGCGGGCGATTGAGCTCAACGCCCGAGCGGTAGAAAACAATATCCAAGCCTTTCGTTGGGGGCGTCTGTCGGTGGTCGATCCAGGCCGCGTTGAGCGAGCCTTGGGGACAAAGAAGGTATCCGCGCAACAAGCGTTAAACGATGTTAAGGTGCGCTTGACGACGACGGCAAAGGGCGCGGCCTTGCTCGACGAGGCGCTAGCTGTAGTCGCCGGGCTCGATGCCGAAGGTCAGCGCGAGTTATGCACGCGTTTGGCCGAGTTGTGCGACTATCAGGACGAAGCTTATGCGCGCCGTTATTTGTCCTGGATACAGAAAGTCTGGCAGGTCGAGCAAGGTCTGCCTACGCGCGATGTGAAATTAACCCGTGCAGTCGTTCGCGGGTTGTTCAAAATTATGGCGTATAAAGACGAATACGAAGTGGCACGATTGGCTACGGCTACTGATTCCGAGCAGCGCATGCGGGCTCTTTTCGACGGTGAAGTCGAGATCGTGCGCCAACTGCATCCGCCGACGTTGCGGGGTATCTTGCGAAAGAAAATTGGCTTTGCTCGGGGTTTACGACCCTCGCTTGTGTTATTGAGTCGGTTAAAATCTTTGCGGGCTACCGTCTTCGATATTTTCGCGAGGACGCCGGCGCGAAAAATGGAACGCGAATTAGTCGATTGGTATTGTGGACTGCTTGAACTGATTATAGCGCGATTGACGGGAGAAAATTACGGAAAAGCGCTTGAAATTGCGGAATTGCCGGATAGTATTCGTGGATATGAGCATGTTAAGGAGAAGGCCGCTATTGCGGCCAAGAAACGCGGGCAAGACCTTGTAAAAGCGCTGCGTTCCTAAAGCTTTAGCGCTATCGGTCGTTTTTGTCGCAGGGCTTGGCGCAAGCCCCGCAGCAGAAGCGGACCGCAGTCTGAGATAGAAGCCCCGTCGGGTTGTGGCGGGGCATTTTTATGCTCGAAACGCCGCAGCCACTCTATTTCGGCCGGGGGCAATACGTCGGGCATTATCCGCGTTCCCTGGGCATTGCTTAGGGCAATCCCATTTTGCACAGAACTTGCTGAAATTGTGCCGCCCGTCCCCAGCAATGTCAATTCGGTTAATGTGCGTTGCGGGGCGATGAGCAATTGCACGGTTGTTCCGCTCATAGCCGCGGCGGTTAGGGCTATCTGATAGGCGCGGCCCTGGCGGTAGGCGCTGATGTGCAACTGCAGGGGTGTTTCTCCTAAAAGATCTATGGCTAAGGTCCATTGTTTGCAGGCAGCCCACCAGGCGGGCAATAGGCCGGGGCCTTGCGCACCTGACAGCAAGCGCAGGTAAACGGCCTGGGCAAATGAGGGATTGAGTCTTTGTTGCAGAGCTTTGTTGAAGAGCGCAGACGAGTGGTGGACACCGCCGATCGTTAAGCGGGCCTTGCTTTGTAACGCGGTCTGGTCGTCGAGTTGAGGGATGGGGCCGCCGCAAAGCACATCAACGCCGGTTTCAAGACAGGTTTTGACGTCTTTGTGCAGGTTTTGATATGGGGAGAGAAATGCGCAGGTACGGGCACCGGTCTCTTCCAGCATTGCCGTAAGATCGCCATAGAAGGGCAGTGTCGGGTCACTCCGGTGCGATCGGGCTGGGTAATAGAGTCCGGCCACCGGTAAGGCCTCGCTGATTTGCTCGGTGACTGCGCCTAAGGCGGGGTGGGCGACGAGCGCTATGGCCATCAGTCCCGCTCCAGTGGTAGTTCTACGGCCTCGCCGAGGCCTGCGGCGCGATATCCCGCTAAGAGAATCTCCATTAGGTCCCGGCCCTGGCGGATGCCATAGCGCGGTGGCCTATTCTCGTCGATGGCCGCTACCAAGTCTTCCAGCCCGACAGATAAGCCTGCCACATCGTTGGCCAAGGCGTTGGCTAGGACGGGGGGGCCTTCGTGCCATTGCATTGGATCTGTGGGGGGCGGGGTATAATCATAACCGGCGGTATAATCGCGCATATACGTGTGTAAAGCGGGGCTTTTGCTATCGACGGTAGCGGATTGGCGGGAGCCGATCAGATAGGCGCGGGCAGGTCCGCCTTGCGGGTGGCTGGCTACGCCTATGCGACCCGCGCTCAACGTCGCAACGCGCCCCTGGTCATCGGTCATCGTCAGCGTGCCGAAGTCGTCACAGCCATTCACTGCGTGTTCGGGAAAGAAAAAGGCACCGGCATGGCCGACTATATGGCGGATCGGGCCGAGGCATTCTTGGATCAGGCCGACTGAATAAGCACCGACCGTCAATAGCTCTCTTTTGAGCTCGGGGTATTTCCAGTGACCATCGGGCAAAGTGAAGGGCGCGCGTTGCTCAATTGCGCGCGGCCAGCCTTTGCCGAACATTATGTCGAGATGTATCCCAAGCAAGTCACCTAGACAGCCGTCTGCCAAGACCATTCGGACCTGGCGGGCGAGTTCGCCATAGGCGTAGCCGGGGATGATGGTCCGCACGCCAGCGTTTTCAACCGCAGCTACCGCGAGCTCGCACTCGGTTAGGGTCGCACCGGGGAATTTGTCGATCCATAGGTGTTTGCCCGCTGTGGCCGTACGGACGATCAACTCAGAGCGTTTTTCTATTTCGCAACCGATACTGACAATGTCGATTGCAGGATCGTTGATCGCAGGATCGACGTCCTCACTATAGGGCACTGCGAGCTTTTCGGCCCACTGCCGGTTGTATTGGCGTAGTTCATCATCAATGTCGGGGTGGTCCACTACGCCGATAATGCGCAGGCGCGGGTGGGCTTGGTAGAGGGGGACGAAATGTTGCTGGTGGCTGTGCTTGCTAAAGCTGACGAGGAGGATGCCGTAGGTTGTTGCGGCGGACATAGTCGACAACTGGGTTAGTGGGGTTTACCAGCGGGTGAGGTTGCCCATGATTTTTTGCAGGTCCACTTCGAGTTGTTTCTTTTCTTCTACCAATTGATTTATGCGGTCTTCGCTCTGTTGTAGCGCGGCGGCCATTTCGTTGAGGTGCGCGTCCAGTTGGCTGGACTTTTTGGCGAGGTTGGTGTTTTTCTCGGTGATTTCCGCGCGTTGATCTTGTTTGTCGTCGAGCTCCTGGCGCAACGTAGATAAACGGATATTCATTTCGTTGACTTTGCCTTCGGCATCGGTCTGTATCTTCTGCCGATCTACATCTAGCTCGGCCTTGAGCCTCTTGCGCTTTTCTTGCGCATGCTCACTTTGCTCCGCTTGTTTCACCTTGAGCAGTTTTTGCTCTTCGGTGAGGGACTTGATCTGCTGTTGCTGATCGGCGTTTTGCTGTTGGATCTGCTGCTGTTGTTCGGCGAACTGCTTTTCCATTTCCTGTTTTTGCGAGAGTTCGACATCTAGCATTTGGTGCAAGCGCGCGATTTCATCCCGCTGGCGGGTGAGTTCGGCCTTGAGTCGCGAGGCTGTGAGAAAAGCTAATATACCCATTTTCTAATCCTTTTAACCCGCAAACATCCGGGCAAAAATCCCTAACGGGTTAGTTTGCCAACCTGACGCCATTCGATATCGGGCATATCCTGTGCGAGCTTGAGTGCGCCAAGAGCACCAGAGTAGACGGGGTCTTCGACCGTGTTAACGCGGCAAGGCCCGAATTCCGTCAAATTCGAGCGCACCTCTTCGGCGAGGCCGCGTATCTGGCTGCCGCCTCCGGCGAGGAGGATATTCTGGCGCAGGTCGTGCTGGTATTCCGGGTCGAAGGTGATGATCAGTTCCCTGGCGCTACTGATTAACTCGGGCAACACACTTTCGCAGGATTCTCTAAGTTCTTCGGTAACGTCGTAGGTTTTTGGTTTACCCTCAACCTGGAAGTCGAAATAGATGACTTCCTTCTGTGAAGAAACAAAAGCGGATTGCTCTTTAATCTCGCGGGACATCTCAGGAGTTATCGGCGAGTCCTTGACCTTCTCCTGTAGTAGCATATGGAAGCGAGTGTCGATATAGTTGCCCGCTTTGAGCAGGGTGCGCTGGTCCTCTTCGCTGGGGATAGTACCGTGCATGCGGCAAAGGTCTAGTGTCCCGGCGCCGATGTCAATGATCAGTGCGTTGTTGAAGAGGTCGAGGCCGTAGGCAACCAAAAAGGGCTCGGAGGCGATCAGGGCATAATCGACTTTGCCGGTAACAGCGTCGATTAGCGCTTGACGGTCCTCCTCCGAGGCGCGGGCCGGACAACCGATCACCGTGCGCACCTCTTGGCCGGGTTGCCGGCCTGAAAGCTCAATGATGTAGTTGATCAAGTGTTCTACGGCTTCGGCCTCACGATTGAGGGAGGGCTCGCCCGTATCTTGATCGTCGTTTTGTTCGGGGCGATGACGAAAGACCCCGTTCTCAAGTGGCCAGATCATATCAACTGCCATCCGGTTCTCGAGGCATTCCTCGCCGATGACCACTTGTTTTTTAAGAAATTTGTACGAGATCAGATCCTTTGGCCAGCCAACTACGCTGGCCACTGTGCTCTTGACGCCCGTATTAGTGACGATCGAACTTTGCGAAGTGCCAAGGTCGATGCCGATGTAGAGGATATTATCGTTTGGGGCCTGCCCTGAAGCAGCAGATTCTCCAGCTTCCATACCTAGATGCTCCCAAGTAAAATGACTGTTATAGTTCGCCGTTTGGCCCAAATGTATTGGACATATGGGAGAAATGTCAAGCCTAATAAATATCTGTAAAAGGGAAGCCCGCGAAAAAGTCTGACTTGGGCGCGACCAACACTCTTGGTAAATAGAGGCTTTATAGCTCGTTTGCGCTGACTAAGGAAGTTGTTAATATTGAAGCAGTTATGATGCGATTTGCTCCATTGTTTTTTTTGGCTTTTGCCTCGTCGGCATCTGCTCTTGAGCACTTTGCTCCAGGGGAGGTGCTGTTCAGTTTGCGGTCCGGGGCGGGTAAAACGGCCGTGGCCAGTTTGCTCGATGTGTGGCAGCGGCGTTATGGACTGCTTGCTGTCGAAGAGCTCTTTGAAAAACTGCCAAAAGGATTAGGCAAGCCTGCTCAAACGTCTGGGCTGGGTCAGTGGTATCGTTTGCAATTGCACGCGAAGCTCGACCCTGAGCAGGTCGCTAAAGAATTGCTTCAATGGCCTCAGGTCGAATATGCTCAACCGAATTATTTGCGGCGCGAGGCGGCGGAGGATTCGCTTTTTGCCGCGCAGTGGAACCTGGTGGATATGGGGTGGCAGAACGTAACATCGGGTGATTTAGGGCCGGTCGTCGTCGCGATCGTCGATTCCGGGATTGATTATACCCACCCGGACATTGTCGGCCAATTGTGGTTAAATCGAGCTGAGGATGAAGGGGTCCCAGGAGTCGACGACGATGGTAATGGGTATATAGATGACCGTATCGGCTGGGATTTTAGTGATGCGCCGGGGCTAACCGGGACCGGAGACTATCTCGAACGAGACGCCGATCCTTTTGACCAATCGGGGCATGGAACGCATGTCGCGGGTATCGTCGCGGCCGTTGCCGGCAATGGCATCGGGATTGCCGGGATCGCACCAGCAGTGCGTCTTATGGTTTTACGCGCGGGTTTTAATTTGTCCGGCAGTGGGTATCTGCAAGATGACGATACGGCGGCGGCGCTGGTTTACGCTGCGGATAATGGCGCTCAGGTAGTCAATATGAGTTGGGGCGATCCGCAACCTTCGCCGGTGATCGAGGCTGCGGTGCGTTACGCAGCCGAGCGCGGCTTGGTGCTGGTGGCGGCGTCGGGCAATGAGGGTACGAGTGATGTTTTTTACCCTGCTCGTAGCGAATGGACCATTGCGGTCGGTGCGACGGCGCCGGGTGGAGGAGTTTTACCCTTTTCGAATTATGGACCCAGTCTCGATATAGCTGCGCCAGGTCATGCGATTTGGAGCTTATTGCCCGGTGGCGGGTATGTAGAACGCTCGGGAACCTCTATGGCCTCTGCCCATGTGGCGGGTCTGGCCGGGCAGCTTTTGGCCCGACAGCCGCAGTGGACGTCCGCACAAGTGCGCGGAGCCCTGGCGACAAGTGCCCGAGATGTTGGTCCCGATGGCTGGGACTCTTTTTCCGGTGCGGGTTTGGCGCACTTTGCCGCGTTGGCGGTGGAGAATCCCGCTTCGTTGCAGATTCGCAACCCGTCTGGCGGCATGGCTAATATCGGAAAAATCTCCATTGATCTAGCGTTGTTGGGGGTTGAACAATACGAGTTGAGTTGGGGACTGGGAGAGATCGAACCTCGGAGGTGGAATCTCATTGAGGCGGGAGCGATCCCTAAAAAGGAGATGCGCGTTTCCTGGGATACGGGGGAGCTGGTCGATGGGGCCTATTTGCTTAGACTGCGTGGTTGGGACGGTGGGGGGTGGGTGGAAGAGCGGGTGGAGTTGCAGCTCGTGTCTGAGGGCCCGGAAGCCAAGGCTGCTCGGGTGGTGCGTGCCTTGCAGGGTCCGTATTGGAGTGATGCGGTCGAATGGCAGACCGATCTTCCTGCGGCGGGCACGGTATTTTTGCAGCAGGGCGATCAAATGCGGT
>DQLG01000487.1 GCA_015660315.1 Candidatus Latescibacterota bacterium | reverse complement strand
CGGCTAATCTTAATGCTCCGGTGCGATAGAGGGCGCTGACAGTGCCAAGGTCTTCTTTTTTATGACGCGAAGTGACGCCGAGTTATTAGGGTGTCCGCGCTGATAGGTGTGGCGCGGATCTGTTGGCAGAGCTCAAGGCCGCTCATGCCGGGCAGCATCCAGCCAGTGACGATCAAGGGGCAGGTCCGACGCAGATAAGCGTACCAAGTTTTTTCTGTGTCGGTTAGGGCCCCGACCTCGGGGCCTGAGGGCCTAGAGCACCTGAGCGGAGAGGTCTTGGGTGCTGACATTCCTCGATGAGTAAGACGTTCAATGCGTTTATCCCTGTGGCCAAGCATCGGGGTTCAGGCCCAAGCCGCGCGCGGCCTCTCCAATGCGGGCCCAAGTGGTGTCGTCGATGGGAATACCTTCTTGTTGGCGTTGGCGACCGGTGCGGTATTCGGGCTCGCCGGGCAGGAGGATCTCACCGATGTGCGGGTCGACGCGGCTGGTGTGCACGTGCTTGATCAGGCTTTCGAGTTCGGCGTGGAAGTCGTCTTCTTCGACAAAGTGCCCGATGTTGTACACGGTTAAATGCAGACCATTGCTCTGCATGACGGTTTCGCCATTGGCCGTACCCTGTCCGCCGAGCGCGCCGCCGAGGATCTCGACGATCATGCTCAGGCAGTAGCCCTTATAGGCGACGGGGCCGCCAAAGGGCAGAATCGCGCCGGGCGGATTGCCGACAAAATCCTCCGGGTCGACGGAAGGGTTACCGTCGTGGTCGATGATGCGACCCTCGGGCAGCATTTCGCCCTTGTTGTGGGCAATGCGAACCTTGCCTTCGGCGCAGACCGAGGTTGTCATATCGACGAGGATCGGATCGGCGGCGCGGCGCGGCGCGGCGAAGGATATGGGGTTGGTGCTGAGCTTGCCGTCGAGGCCGCCATAGGGGGCGATCTGTCGGCCGAGATGGCCGGCGTTGCAGAAGGCCAGACCAATCAAACCCTGACGGGCGACCTGCAGCGGGTAGGCGCCAACCCGGCCGACATGGCCGCAGTTGCGCAGCGTGGCGGTGGCGACGCCGTGTTCTTTGGCTTTGTCGATGGCCAATTGCGTGGCGAAGGTGGCGCCGATCTGGCCCATTGTGCCGCCGCCGTCAACGACCACCGCGCAGGGTTTGTCACTGATGATCGAAGGTTGGCCCTTGGGGTCGAAAATGCCGTCGAGGATCTGGCCAATATATTCGTAGATGCGGATGCTGCCGTGCGAATCGTGGCCGTAAAGAGAAGATTCGACCAAGTGGTCGATTACGGCGCGGGCGCTTGCGGGTGGGCAATCGGCAGCCTCAAAGAGTTGGTAGCCGATTTGGCGCAGGTCGTCGGGTTTGATATGCGGCATTAGTTGCTTGTCTCCTGGAGGACGCGTTCGATTTCTTGTTCCCAAGTTCCTGCGACGCGTACGCCGTATTCGGCTTCGCCGCCGGTGGTTTCCGGCCCCAGCAAAAATGGCTGGCCGCGCTTTTTGTCGACGAGGTTGGCACGGTCGACGCAGTTGCCGTGCAGGAAGTGGAAGGCGATACCGGCGCGATCGCGGTCGGTGGTATTGGCTTTGGTGGAATGGGCGGTGCCATAACAAAAAAACACGACTCCGCCGGCTTTGAGCTCTATGGGCACGGCCCGCTCTTCGGGCACTTGGCAATGTATATGGTGGTCGGAGTTGGGGTCGCGATCGTGCAGGTATTCTTCCTTGAAGGAATCGTGCACGACGTGGATGGTGCCGTTGGCGATGGTCGCATCGTGTACGGCGACCCACATGGCGGTGCCTTTTAAGGGATCGGAGATTTTGAAGTAGGCATTGTCCTGGTGCCAGTCGGTGCCGATGCCGTGGCCGGCGGGCTTGAGAAACATCTGATCGAGATGCAGGACAAAGGGTTCGCCGATGAGTTGCGCGGTGGCGTTGGTAACCTTGCCGTCGAAGGGCAGGGCGCGGATCAGATCACTTTTGTCGTAGAGGGGAATTAGCTGCAGATTAGCTTTGGTCTTGGAGTGCGTTTCGCCGTCGCCATCGGTGGCCACATTGCGGACCAAGCCTTCGCGTTTGAAGCGCTCGACTTCAGCTTGCAGGGCCTGCACTTCGCGGGCGGTAAAAAAATTGGGCACGGAGGTGTAGCCGTGATTTTTGAAGTGCGATATTTGTTCTTTGCTGAGAGACACGTGCAACTCCTTGGGGTTGATAAGATAAGATCAAGATAAGATAAGGTGGAATCAGATTAGAGAATAGAGGGGTGGGGCTGTCAATGCGAAGATTGTATGGCGTGGCGTTTCGAATCAGTTCAGCATTAGTTCAGCATTAGTTCAGCGTCATCTAAGCCTCAGCCATTCTCCTTCTCGTCTGCCGCTGGCTCGACCAAATCCGTTGGAATATAAATCGCCATTTCCGTGCCTTGCCCAACGTCGCTTTGCAGCTGCATCCGTCCTTTGTGCCGCGGCACAATATTGTAACTGATCGACGGTGCCAAACCCGTAGCTACAACGACACCTTTGGTCGTCAAACCGGGATCGAAAATCTGCGCTTGCTGCTCAGAGGCGATACCGGTCGTTGTGCAGCCGACTGGTTTCGATGGTAATCGTACCCGGCCTTGTGATCGTCGTCGCGTTGTCGTTTGCCGACCCGGATGACTTTGCTCTCGAAGTGGAACTTGCCCAAATCGAAGGAGAAGTCGGCTCCCCGGCGCCAGCGCGGCACGTCGATGAAGGATTCATCCGGGGCGGGCAACCATAGGCCTGGACAAAGGCACGGCCCGGGGCAAAGTCCTCGACGGGAATTATTTCATTGAAAGAGGATTCGCAGACCAGCGGCTGCACGATAGAGGCCATTAGTGGCGTGCGGTTTTTGATTTCGTCGAAGTTAATGAAGGGCGGGATGTGTTGGCCGAGCTTGGGGCTCCGTTTGTGCCCGAAACGGTATTTGACCCAGGCCTCTTCTAGTCTGAACTCGACCGTGTCATACCGTTGCCGCCTCCACTGAGGGCAACGAGGCACCAGTGTTGTATTGCTCTTCAGCGTCGGCGCAAAGAAGCAGCCCCCGGCTAACGTAGTTAACCAGGGGCCGTCTGTCGTGACTTGTCAGGTGCTGAATATGCCCAGATCAGCACCTCGCTAACTAGCCTGCGCGGTGGTCTGTCGCGTTCTTCATTTGCTATCTAAAAGCGGCATTTCACCTGAGCGATATACGTCCCATTTACGGTCATCATTACTGATATTGAACGCACATTGATCTTATAGGTGAAATAAACGCCATTCGCATCACTACCGCTTCTCTTCGATACTAAGACCCACCGTCCGACCAAGTCGGAGCGGGGCTATGGCCATCCGAAAAAGCCGGATCTTAGTCGCCGTCGTGGACAGAAGAAGAATCTCCGTGATCCGTGTGCGTATGGCCCATCTCTTCAGCATGCTCATCCATCTCTTGTTGTGTGTCAAAATCTAACTCGCAGAGTTGGCAATACCAGCCACCGTCGTGGACAGAAGAAGAATCTCCATCGTCAGTGTGCGCATCGCCCATCTCTTCTGCATTCGAACCGCCACTAGTTACGACCACCGACAACGCTACGAACAAAAACAATCGCATTATCTTCATGCTTGAGCCTCCATTCATTGTGCCCTTGAATTAGGGCCACTTCTTCCGATCCCCGGTCAATAGACGAAACGAAGGATCGGCAACCAATACACATAGTATAAGTAGAAACACACAGTTTATTGTGACGAAGATCACAATCGTAAAGAATAAGTTGAGCCCATCATTGCAGGCGCCCCGGTTGCGGGTGGACCAATAGGAGTTGAGCCGCGTGGGCCAGGTCGCGCAGAATGAAGACATTGCGTTATTGTACGGCAAACGAGTTTTGCTTGACTATCCTCCTGTCGCCGAGATGTGCTCGAGCGTCGCAGAGGTTGTCCTGGAAAGGATCGAAGGACGGAGGTCCCGCTCGCCTATTTCGGCTATGCTCTGGGAGGCCACAGAGGGAAAGTAGTGCGGTGCGCAGCAGGAATATATGGCGTGGCGACGAACGGTCTTTGACAAGCACGGGTAACAACCTTCGGATTGAAGGTTTAACCCAATACTACGACACTTGCCCTAGCTGATGGAAGAGCGCGGCCGAGGTACGAATGCCGCGGTGGAAGTCGCGTAGGCAAAAGCGTTCGTTGGGGCCGTGCCAATTGTCGGTGATTTGCCCCAGGCCGACGAGCAGGACCGGCGCTTGTGTTTTGGTGGCGATATCGATGACGATGGGGATTGAGCCGCCTTCTCGGGTGAGCACCGGATCTAGCTCGAAACCTGTGCGCATGGCTTGCAGGGTCGGCTCGACCAACGGATGGTCCAGGTCCAGGTTATAGGCCGGCGAGATATGCTGGTTTTTAAATTCGATGCGGTTGCTTTCAGGCAGACGGTTGCGGATATGGGTTTCGAGCGCAGTCTGGATTGCTTCGGGGTCCTGACCGGGTACGAGGCGGCAAGAGACGGCGGCTTTGGCCAGTCCCGGGATAACGGTGCGTGGGCTGCCACCCGATAGGAAATTGATATCTAGCGTGGGGCGCGTCCAGCGTCTTTCGAGTAGCGGATAGGCGCGTTCGCCGGCTAGCGAGTCTACGCCCAACTCGCGGCAATAGGCTTGCTCGTCGACCTCGAGTGCGGCGTAGAGGCTCTGCTCGCGGGCGGAGAGCGGTTGGATGCCCTCGTAGAATCCTGGTACGGTGATATGGCCCTCGGCGTCGACGAGTCCGGCAAGTGCGTCGACGAGTAGTTGGTTTGGGTTGCGGACAATGCCGCCGAAAAGGCCGGAATGCACATCCTGTTTGGGGCCAGAAATCTCCAACTCAGTGTAGACGATGCCGCGCAGGCCCAACGTCAGGGAGGGCCTGTCCGGTCCGTACATGCTGGTATCGGAGATGACGGTGCAAAGCAGTGGTGCGAAAGGTTCAAGACCGCCTTCCGCGACAAATTGGCCCAAGGCGCGGCTGCCGCATTCTTCTTCGCCCTCTATCAGGAAGACCAAGTCAACCGGGAGTTGGTCCCCGGCGGCGAGAATGGCTTCCACGGCTTTTAAATGCGCAAAACTGGGTCCTTTGTTGTCGCTGGCCCCTCGCGCTATAAGGAAACCGTCCCGTTCCTCGGCGGCGAAGGGATCCACCGCCCAAGCCGAACGTGGATTGTCCACTCCTTGTACGTCATAGTGTCCGTAGACTAGGACGGTGGGGCGTTCTCGCGATGCATTGGGGTTGTGCGCCAGGACTAGGGGATTGGTGTCGGCGCTAACCTGCACCTTCCCGGCGCTAAATCCCATTTGGCCGAATTGCTCGACGAGGAAATCGGCGGCTTGGGTAATGCCGTCGCCATTGTCCGCATCGGCTCCTGCGCTAATGCTGGGGATACGAACAAATTCTTTCAACTGGTCGACATACAACCTCTGCTGATTGTCAATAAATTGTAATATGTTTGCTAAAGCCACGTATGTCTCCCTGATCGCTGCTCTGGGTTTATTGTTGTTGGATGTTACGACTTGAAAAAGGTGAAGTTACACCACTGAAAGAGATGCAGATATAGAGCGCCGGATTGTGCTTGACCTTGCTCAATTTGGCTTCGTTCATTAACATATTGTTACTATTAAACAATTATATAGTCTTGTCCGCCTGCATGTACCCCCCGTAATTGCAGTGCAATATAGGTCTTCGCAGCGGGCTGTAACGTTTCGTTTTACCCGTTTCGCACCGAATTGTAATACTGCATTACCCGGCGCGGTCGACTATCGCGCTTCCAATCTCCACGGTTTACGACAGTTCACACCTTTATTCCATATTATACTGTAAATTAGAAGAGGAACATACCGGAAAATGGGAGATATACCCGTTGCAATTAACGGTTTTGGCCGTATTGGCCGCTTGGTATTCAGGGCTGCCGTCGAGCAAGGCGGAATTGAAATCAAAGCCGTTAATGATCTAACCGACGCCAAAACACTAGCGCACCTGCTCAAATACGACTCGACACACGGCCGTTTCGCCGGTGAGGTCGAGGCCGATGGTGACAATTTGATCGTCGATGGCAAGACTATCCGCATTCTGGCCGAGCGCGATCCGGCCAATCTGCCCTGGGGTGAGCTCGGGGTCGATTTCGTGCTGGAATCCACGGGTTTCTTTACCGATGCCGACGGCGCCCGCGCCCATATCGCGGCCGGTGCCAAGAAGGTCGTTATCTCCGCCCCGGCCAAAGGCGAAGACATCACCATAGTTACGGGGGTCAATGACGACGCCCTCGAAGCCGGCCACACGATCATTTCCAATGCTTCGTGCACTACCAACTGCCTGGCGCCGATGGCCAAGGTTCTGCACGAGCAGTTCGGTGTTGTTAAAGGCATGATGAATACGATCCACTCTTACACCGGCGACCAACGTCTGCTTGATGCTCCGCACAGCGATATGCGACGGGCTCGTTCGGCCGCGCTGTCGATGATCCCCACGACAACAGGGGCCGCCGTGGCGGTAGGCAAGGTGTTGCCCGCGCTAAACGGTAAGCTCGACGGTTTGTCCATCCGCGTGCCAACGCCTGACGGCTCGCTGACCGATTTTACCGCAGTCCTGAAAAAAGAGACGAATGCGGAGGAGATCAACGCGGCCTTCAAAGCCGCTGCCGAGGGCGCGTTGTCTGGCATACTCGAATATTCAGAGGACCCGTTGGTCCTAGCCGATATTATCGGCAATCCGCATTCGTGCGTCTTTGACGCGTTGTCGACGAATGTGCTCGAAGGCAATATGGTCAAGATTCTGGGTTGGTACGACAACGAGTGGGGGTATTCCAACCGCTGTGTGGACTTGCTCAAGAAATTAGGAACGCTATAAAGTACTGTGCCGGTCGCGGTTGAAGCCGCGACCGGCACGGTTCCCTCGCCATTTGAGGAAATTGCCATGGACCAATGGATACCCTGGATACTTACATGCGGTTTTAGTCTTTACTTTGTGATCCTGCTGCTGGAGTTCAACCGGCCGTCGCAAAAACTGATGGAGCAGATCGACAATCAGGAAGTGCGTCGTCAGGATATGTCGCGTCGTCATACGCATGCGCAGCAGCAGGCTGAAGAAATGAGGGTCCAGCTGGAAAGGCTGGAGCACGATATGAGCACTTTGGAGGAGAAGCGCAAGGAAATTCTCCCCGAGGCCAACAAGCGGCTAATGGTCCACATACCACCTGGTCCTTATACCATGGGCGGCCACGACGAGGATAGCCCGCGCAATGAACGGCCGGCGCATACCGTCTATCAGTCGGGGTATTTTTTCGGCAAGACGCCGGTGACCAATCAGGAGTACCGCGAGTTTGTGCAGTGCACGGGGCACCGGGCGCCGATCCATTGGCAGCGGGGGACCTTTCCCGTTGGATTGGGCAAACACCCGGTGGCCAATGTCTCCTGGCAAGACGCTCGTGATTACGCGGCCTGGCGCAGTGCCCGGCTCCCTTCGGAGTCCGAGTGGGAGAAGGCGGCAAAGGGCACCGACGAGCGGCCCTATCCTTGGGGCACGCGCTTTACTGAAGGCGAGCGTTGCAACGCCAACGGCCAGATCGGCGCAACCACACCGGTCGACGAATGGCCGGATGGCCGCAGTTTTTACGAGGTGTGGGATATGGCCGGGAATGTCTACGAGTGGTGCCAGGATTATCTTGACAACGAATACTATAAAGAGAGTCCGTCGACCAATCCCAAAGGGCCCGAGGGCGGCCAGGAACGGGTGATACGCGGTGGCAGTTATCAGGAGACGCGCGCGGCGTTGCGCACGACTCACCGGATGGGCGCCTCTGAGGTGTCGACCCGGGACAATATCGGTTTCCGTTTGGCGATGGACGCCGAGGATATACGATCCAGCTGAGAGGAGAAAGGGCGAGACGATGTTCGAGGAAGTCTGGAGGGCCTACGAAAAGAACGAGCTGAGCCATAGCGCCGCACATCATCTGATGGCGATCCACGAGTTGCGCACGGAACGCGGCTATGCCCGCGTTTCAGATATCGCCAAACACTTGAGCATCACCAAGGGCAGTGTCTCGACGGCGATGAAACACCTCAAGGAGCGCGGCTATGTGCAGGAAGATCCGAATCGATTTCTAGAACTGACCGAGCAGGGTCTGAAGGTCGTGCAGGAGACTGAGGCTACGCGTCTGGTGGTGCAGCGCTTTTTGAGCGACGCGCTCGGCATGGACGAGGACGACGCGATGATCGACGCCTGTAAGGTGGAGCACCTGATCAGCACCGAAGCCCGCGCCCGTCTGGTTTGTTTCTTGCGCATGTTATTTTCGGAAAAACCTTCGGCCAATCAATTTCTCCAGCTCTTCCGCGACGGCGCCTTAGAGTGCCGATCCGGCGATGTCGACTCCTGCCGGCTCTGCGAAGAGGCCTGCTTTGGCTACCGGGCGGTGGCTATGACGGAAAGCGAGTAGCGGTGCTTTAGAACCGGAAAACACGGGTACACCTGGTGGGCCGGATATCTTCCGGCCCTTTTCTTGTATATTAGGGGCATGCTAAGTTTCCTGCAGAAGCAATTCCTACCCGTCGGTCTGGTAACGGTGGCCGTGGTAGGCTTTTTCTTTCCCACTCCAGGCATCTATATGGCCGGGCTGCCGACGCAGTATGTCGCGGTCAGTATTATCTTCCTGCTGTCGGGGTTGATGCTCAAGACCGACGAGGTCCACGCCGCCCTCGCCGCCTGGAAGGCGACGTCATGGGGTTGTGTCTCGATCCTCTTCGCCACCCCGCTTATCGGCACGGCCATCGCTTTTAAATTGCCGATGGAACCCTCCTTTCAATTGGGCTTGGCGTTGTTTTGTTGTATGCCGACCACGTTGACCTCGGGTGTCGCCTTGACAGCCCAGGCGCGCGGCAATGTGGCCTTAGCGCTTTTTTTGACGGTGCTAACCAATACCGCCGGCATTCTTACCGTGCCTTTCGTCTTGGCGCATCTATTGGGTGCGTTAGGCCAGGTCGAACTTTCGGCCGGGGATCTGTTTCTCAAGCTCTGCTTTTCGATACTTTTGCCGCTGGGCATCGGCAAATATTTGCGGCGTTTTGCCGTCGACTGGATCAACGCGCAACGGCCGCGGTTGAGTTTGGCCAGCAACGCGGCGTTGATCACCATACCATGGATGAAATTTAGCGAATCTTCTGAGCGCTTGGCTTTGGTAGAGACCTCCAGTTTGCTGGTCCTGGTCTTGTCGGGCCTGGCGATCCATGCGCTCTATCTGGTCTTCAACGGAGGCGTCTGCGCGTTGTTGCGGCTCGAATCGGCGGCGCGCAAGGCGGTGGTGCTGATGACGAGCCAGAAGACTTTGCCGGTGGCGATGACGGTGTTGGCGTTCTTGCCGGAGTCGGCAGTCTCGCCCGAGATGAAGGGGTTGATCGCGATTCCCTGTATTACGTTTCATCTCGGGCAGATTTTTATGGATGCGTTCATTGCTACGCGGTGGGGTGCGCAAGAAGCCTAAGGCCTTGGGGAGGCTTTGCCTTGCAGCCGCCCCCCACACCTCCGCTGCATTGGAGGATGAGCCAGCATCTTTTTTGAGGATAGGATTGTACTGATGTTCTCAGCGCATTTTATCTCCCAAATTAAGGATTTTGGTTTTCCCTCTTAATTTAAATCTTGTGCTGGTGTGATTCGCGAAAATACCGCAGGGCTCTTGCTGGATCTCCTGCAAGAGCCCGTCCAACAGCTGCATCACCCACCCCACGTAACGGGACGCACCGCATGCCAAAAACCCGCACAAACCTCCTGCTCATCACCACCGACCAACAGCGCGGCGACTGCCTCGGCTGTGCCGGACACCCCGTGCTGGAGACGCCCTACCTCGACGAGTTGGCCGAGCAAGGGGCTTATCTGCCGCACGCCTATACTTCGGTGCCTTCGTGCACACCGGCCCGGGCGGGAATTCTCACCGGGATGGACCAATGGCATCACGGGCGGCTGACGATGGCCGGTAGCGACGCGCTCGAATATCCGGCGACGCTGCCGGGCGAGTTGGCGAAGGCGGGTTATCATACGCAAGCGGTGGGCAAGATGCACCACGCGCCGCAACGGCGGCGCTATGGATTTGACCATATGGTGCTCGACGAGAGTGGGCGCCGCGATTCGGGGTTTATTAGCGACTATCACCAGTTCTTCGAAAGACACAAAGAAGGCGAATACGGGTATCGCGACCACAGCATCGATTGGAACAGTTGGCTGGCGCGGCCTTCGCACTTGCCCGAGCACCTACACCCTACGCACTGGACGGCTAGTGAGGGAATCAAGTTTGTCGAGCAGCGCGACCCGAGCCAGCCCTTTTTCATGTGGCTCTCCTTCGCCCGACCCCACTCGCCCTACGACCCGCCGCAGACCTACTGGGACATGTATGAAGGGCATCCCGATATTCCCGCACCCTTTGTCGGCGACTGGTCGGCTCAGTTCGATAAAAAAGTCGCCGACACCAACGCGCCGCGTACCCAGCGCAGCGACAGCGAGACGCGCAAAGGTCGGGCGGGCTATTATGGTAATATCACTTTTATCGATCATCAGATCGGCCGTTTCCTCTACGAGTTTAAAAAACGGGATCCACAGGCTTACGCCGAAACCTTGATCATCTTCACCTCTGACCACGGCGATATGATGGGCGACCACCACCACTGGCGCAAGACCTATGCCTATGAGGGTTCGGCGCGGGTGCCTTTTATTATGCGCTATCCGCAGTCTTGGGATCTGCCGCGCAATACGCGCATAGAGGCGCCGGTGGAACTGCGCGATATTATGCCGACGTTATTGGACGCGGCCGGCGTGGAAATCCCCGAGTCGGTGGACGGGGAGAGTCTGTTGAAATTGGCGCGCGGCGCGCGCGACGGCTGGCGGGATTTTGTTCAAGGGGAACACACGTCCTGTTATACTTTCGAGCATGGCATGCAGTACGTAACCGATGGTTTGGAAAAGTATATCTGGTTCCATCACACTGGCTGCGAACAGTTCTTCGATCTGCAAGAAGACCCCGGCGAATGCCGCGACCTATCCGCCGACCCAGCGCACGCGGCGCGCGTTGCTTTGTGGCGCAAACGCTTGGCGGAGCTCAACGAGCGGCGGGGTGATCCCCGGGCTCGAGGCGGGCAACTGGTGCCGCAGCCGGACGGGGCGTTGAGTCTTTCGCCGAATTACGCGCGCTGGAAGGAACGGGCGCAAGCGCAGCAACGCGATTGGCGGGGGGCCTAAGGTGGCGATGTATGACGGGAAGCTGGTTCACTCCGCCCGCGACGAGTTCGGCACGATAGAAATCGTCGATGAGGCGACCTCGCGCACGATGCACTTTGGTTCGCGCGCCCGGCAGACGACGATGCTATTGCGCGACTCGGTCGGTTTGGCCCTGTCCTATACGCGCTGCATGCTCAGCGCTCTGCTCTTCACGTCGGCGCCACGTTCGGTGCTAATGTTAGGTCTGGGCGGCGGCGCGTTGGCGCGTTTTATTCGCCACCAATGGCCGGAGTGCCGGATCACTGCGGTGGAAAAACGCGCGTTGGTCGTCGAGTTGGCGCGCGAATATTTTGCGCTGCCCACCGATGAGCATTTCGCGGTACACGTAGCGGCGGCCGAAGAGTTCATCGATGAAGGGCACCACAGCGAATACGATTGGATCTTAGTGGATATACACGATCGCGCCGGTATGGCACCAGCGCTAGGTCTGCCCGAGTTTTTTACGTGTTGCCAGAAGCGTCTGAGCGGGCGAGGCGTTCTGGTGGCCAATCTGTGGACTGGGGATCGCGAGTTGTTGCTCGAAGGCATTGATCACTCCTTGCACCAAGCCTTCGCCGACGCGGTATTGCACCTGCCGGTGGCGCGCAAGCGCAATACGGTGGCCTTCGCGTTTAATTACCCCAAGCCTACGCTTGAAGCGGGGTTAGCCAGGCGCAAGGCCATGAAGCTGGAGGGACGTTACGGGGTCGAGTTTTCGCAGTTCCTCTGGGATTTGATGCGCTACAACAAGGGCTTGGTGCGTTAGATGGATATTTACCATTTCCTTGAAGAAAACGACATCCCTTATCAGCGGGCGGATCATCCGCCGGTCTATACCTACCAGGAGGCGGAGGATCGGGTGTCGCCATTGCCCGGAGCCCATACCAAGAACCTCTTTCTGCGCGATGGGAAGGGGCGTCGTCATTTCCTGATCGTGGTTGAGGGCGCGATGCAGGTCGACTTAAAAGCACTGCGGGTGATGTTGGCAGCGGACAAGCTGGGTATGGCTTCTCCCGAACGACTCAAAAAACACCTTGGCGTCGAACCCGGCGCGGTGACACTACTCGGTCTCATCAACGATTCCGCGCAGGCGGTGGAGTTGGTGTTTGACCGTGCGGTCTGGGCCGCTGACGCGATACAGTGCCACCCTTTGGTCAATACTTCGACCTTGGTACTCGCTCGTGCGGATGTCGAGCAATTCTTGCAGTGCACCGGACACGAGTGGCAAGTGGTTGAGGTGCCGACGCGTGGTTGAAGCCGAGAAAGAGGTTTATTCGGGATGTGTGGGATAGCGGGCGTACTGGGGGATCGGGATCGCGTTGTCGGGGCTAATCTGCTCGAGCGGCTCAAAGAGCACCTGAGCCATCGCGGGCCGGACGACGAAGGCATGGAAGTTATAGATTGCACGGACGGCGGGCGGCGAGCGCTGGGGCTAGTGCACACTCGGCTCGCGATCCTCGACCTGTCGGTCGCGGGCCATCAGCCGATGTGTGACGCGCAGAGCGGCAACTGGATCTCGTTCAACGGGGAGATCTATAATTTCCGGGCGGTCCGCGACCGGTTGGAATCGATGGGCGAGATTTTTACTTCTACCAGCGATACCGAGGTGATCCTGAAGGCCTATCACACTTGGGGCCTGCATTGTCTACAGGAACTGGACGGCATGTTCGCCCTTGCCCTTTGGGATCAGAGTGCCCAGCGGCTGTTGTTGGCGGTGGACCGTCTGGGCGTCAAGCCGCTGTATTATTATCAGGGCGACGATGGACTCCTGCTCTTTGGCTCTGAATTGCGCGCGCTGCTGGCGACTGAACTGATCCCTCGCCGCATAGATCCCGCGGGCCTGGAGGGTTATCTGGCTTTCGGGGCTGTGCAGGCACCGCGAACCATAGTGCGCGATGTTCGCTGTATGCAGCCGGGCCACTACGCGGTTATTGACGCGCGCGGAGTAGTGGTGCAGGCGAAGCGATACTGGACGCCGGCCTTTGTCCCGGCAGCGGAGCAAGGTCATAGCGACACGGCGCAGTTGGCCCGTGCGGTGCGCGCCGGCTTGCAAGAGTCTGTAGAGCAACACTTGGTGAGCGATGTGCCCGTAGGCCTGTTTTTGAGTGGCGGCATTGATTCGAGCAGCCTGGTCGCCCTCGCTAGCCGAATCAGCTCTGTACCCTTGCAGACCTTTGCAGTGACCTTTCCCGAAGCGGGGTTTTCCGAAGCGCCCTACTCGCGGCTGATCGCGCAGAAATACCAGACCGAGCATCGCGAGATCCGCCTCGACGAAAACCAATGCCTCGACTTGCTACCCGAAGCCTTGGCGGCGATGGACCAACCGGCTTTTGACGGGACTAATGTATTCGTCGTCTCCCGGGCCGTGCGCGAGACGGGGCTCAAAGTTGCATTGTCCGGCCAAGGGGGGGACGAGTTGCTGACCGGCTACTCGACCTATCGATCCATTCGGACGTTAATGCGTTGTCGGCCTTTGCTGCAGTTGCTGCCTGGTCCGTTGCGCGAGGGCCTGGCCGGT
>DQLG01000429.1 GCA_015660315.1 Candidatus Latescibacterota bacterium | reverse complement strand
TCAAAAACCCGGTCGGCACTGGGCCATTCCGTTTTATTGAATGGCGCAAGGATGAACGCATCGTACTCGCCCGCAATGATAATTATTGGGGTCCCAAAGCCAAACTCGACCGCCTGATCTTTAAACCGATTCAAGAAGCCTCGATCCGCTTTCTCGAACTGTCGCAGGGCACCGTACAGGGTTTAGACAACCTGAGCCCCGAGTATATCGACGAGATTCGCGACAACCCCGAACTGCAATTGCTGACGCAACCAGGCATGAATGTCGGCTACTTGGCGATGAACATGGACAAAGCGCCCTTCGACGACTTGCGTGTGCGCCGGGCGATCAACCACGCCGTCAACAAACAGGCCCTCGTCGATAATTTTTACCAGGGCCTGGCCTTAGTCGCGAAAAACCCGATACCCCCGACGCTTTGGGGGTATAATGACAAAATTACCGGTTACGCCTACGACCCCAACAAGGCCCGCGCGTTGTTGGCCGAAGCCGGTTTTCCCGACGGCTTCGAAACCGAACTCTGGGCGATGCCCGTGCCCAGGCCCTATATGCCACAACCCGATAAGATCGCTCAGGCGGTCCAGGCTGACCTCGCAAAGATCGGCGTCCGCGCACGTATCGTGCAATGGGAATGGGGTACCTATCTCGACAAAGTTTTTAACGGCGAGCACCCGATGGCCCTACTAGGCTGGACCGGTGACAATGGCGACCCCGATAATTTTCTGCATGTGCTGCTTGATAAGACCGCCGCCGTCAAACCCGCGCAAAATATTGCCTTCTACAAAAGCGAGGAGTTGCACAAAGTGCTTGTCGCCGCCCGAATTTCTGCCGATCGCGGCCAGCGCAGCAAGCTCTACCAGCAAGCCCAGGAGATTATCTTCCACGACGCGCCCTGGGTGCCATTGGTGCACGCGACACAAACCGCAGCTTTCCGCCGCGGCGTGTCCGGCTTCAAACTGCACCCGACCGGCAGCAAGTGGTTCCACAGCACGGCTTTCACACCATAGCCCATGTATCGTTTCGTCCTCAACCGGTTTATCTCACTGGTCCCGACACTGTTGGGCATATCGTTCTTAGTCTTCCTGATGCTCTACCTCGTGCCGGGAGACCCGGCACAAGTCATGCTCGGCGAGCGGGCCAACGCGGAAAGCCTGGCCGAACTGCGGGCGACAATGGGACTCGACCAGCCTTTCCACGTGCAGTTCTACCGTTTTTTTACCGGACTTTTGAGCGGCGACCTCGGCCGTTCGATCCGCACGCACGAGAAAATTACCACTGAAATTCTGCAACGCTTCCCCGCCACATTCGAACTGACTATGGCCAGTATGCTGCTGGCGATGACCGTCGGCATTTCCGCCGGACTTTGGGCAGCCGTCCACCGCGGTAAAATAGCCGATCTGCTGAGCATGGTCTTGGCGACCGCCGGTATTTCAATGCCTGTGTTCTGGTTAGCCCTGATGTTGGTCCTGCTCTTAGGGGTCTTCTTGCCGCTCTTTCCCATCTCCGGCCGTCTGAGTACCCATATCTACTTTGAGCCCATCACCTACTTCTACACCCTCGACGCGCTCTTACAAGGCGATTTTGAGGCCTTCGGCGATATCCTTTGGCATCTCTTTCTGCCTGCCCTGACACTCGGCACCATCCCGATGGCGGTTATCGCGCGCATGACCCGCGCCAGCCTGCTCGAAGTCCTCGGCGAGGATTATATCCGCACCGCCTGGGCCAAGGGTCTCTCGCAGCGGGCGGTCGTGCTGCGCCACGCGGTGAAAAACGCCTTCATCCCCACGCTGACCGTTATCGCCCTAGAGTTCGGCTACCTGCTCGGCGGCGCGATCATCACCGAAACGATCTTCGCTTGGCCAGGTGTCGGCCGTTGGCTCTTTTTGGCTGTGCAGGCACGCGACTTCCGGGCCGTGCAGGGCGGCGTCTTACTGCTGGCCACGATTTTCGTGCTGGCCAACTTGTTGGCCGACTTACTTTACGCCTGGCTCGATCCGCGCATCCGCTACGACAAGAAATAACACCCAACTACCGACCAGCGTTAAGAAGAACCGATAGACACTTGACAGTCTTTACTGCGATCCCTGTCTTGGGACCGTGCTCATATTGCCCAAGTATTCTCCGCCTACAAACAACGATATATTAGTAGCAACCGACTGTTCGATAGAACCCGGATCGACATAATACTCGCGAGTTTATACAGCTTGGTGGAAAAGTTCGCCCCAATAACTGCAACAAGCTTGGGACCGTTCGGCAATCGGCTTTCGCACGGTCCGCCTGCAAAGTAGATCGTCGCAGAAAACCTCGCTCAAAATCACAAAAAAAAGGCCGGCTCCCTAGGGAGCCGGCCCGGCAACACTAAAAAGAGACGTGGTATTACAAGCGTGTCCACGCCCCCTTCTTCTTCGAAGAATCCACCGCCGCCTTGATGAATTTCATACCCGCCACGCCTTCTTCGACACCGGGGTGCGGAAAGGCCGCCGGTATGCCCTTCTCGCCGCGCCCCGTGCGAATCTGGCGTTCGATCGTCGTGTGCAAGTTGGCCAGCGCAGGAAAAAAATCCTCATGATGGCCCGAAGGCACGCGGAAGTAGGAAGAAACCACGGCCGGCAGATCAAATTCAGCGCCCGTCCAATAGGTCACGTCGCGCCCATCGCCGTGGCGCACTAGCAAGGATTCCGCTCGCTCTTGGTGCCATTCGATCGACCCTTTGGTGCCGAAAACCCTAAAGCCGTTATCGTTGCGATAACCGACCGCGATCTGGGTCGCAGTGATCACCGCGGTGCCCCCGTTTTCTAATTCGCAGATCGTATTGAAATCGTCATCGAGGACGCGCCCCTTGACGAAAGTATTGAGCCGGGCGGAAACCTTTTTGACATCAAGCCCCGTCACCCAGGTCGCCGCGACAAAAGCATGCGTACCGATATCCCCGCCACAGTTGGAGATGCCCGTGCGTTTGGGGTCGGTGCGCCAGGCAGCCTGTTGCTGGCCCGACTTTTCCAAGTCCGTCGCCAACCAGCCTTGGTTGTACCAAG
>DQLG01000485.1 GCA_015660315.1 Candidatus Latescibacterota bacterium | reverse complement strand
TCGAAGCCGAGATCACCCGCCGACAAAAAATCTCCCGGCCTGCCGCAATCGCCGCCGATCCACTGCTGAGCCAATTGGCCATCGCCGCCGATCAGTTCCTCGTCCGCCGCGACGGCAACCTGCACACCATCCTCGCCGGCTACCACTGGTTCACCGACTGGGGCCGCGACACCATGATCGCCCTGCCCGGCATCTGCCTGGCCACCGGGCGCTACGCCGAAGCCAAGAATATCTTCCGCGCCTTCGCCGCCCATATCAGCGAAGGCATGATCCCCAACCGCTTTCCCGACGTCGGCGAAGAGCCCGAATACAATACCGTCGACGCGACATTGTGGTTTTTCACCGCGCTCTACAAATACCTGCAACAGACCCGCGATTACGCCTTTGCCCGCGAACTGTGGCCGGCTTTGCAAGATATCGTCGCCTGGCACCAGCGCGGCACTCGTTATCAAATCAAAGTAGATACAGACGGCCTGCTCAGCGCCGGCGAAGAGGGCGTGCAACTGACCTGGATGGACGCCAAAGTCGGCGACTGGGTCGTGACACCGCGCATCGGCAAACCCGTCGAGATCAACGCGCTCTGGTATAACGCGTTGAAAATAATGGGCCATTTGGCTACAGAATTCGCCGAAGAAACCGACTACGACACAAAAGCCGAGCGCGTGCACCACGCATTCAACCAGCAATTCTGGAACGAAGAATCCGGCTGCCTCTACGACCTCGTCACCCCCCAAGGCCCCGACCCCGCAATCCGCCCCAACCAACTCTTCGCCCTCTCACTGCCCTTTCCCCTGATCGAAGGAGAACGGGCGCGGCGCATGATAGCCGTCGCCGACGAGCACCTGCTCACCCCCCGCGGCCTGCGTAGCCTTTCACCGCAAGATCCCGCCTACCGCTCCCATTATCACGGCGACCCTTGGTCCCGCGACGGCGCCTACCACCAAGGCATCGTCTGGGGCTGGCTGATCGGTCCATTTATCACCGCGCTGTGCCGCGTGCACGGCGACGAGGGCCGCCAACGCGGTCGAGCTATTATCGAAGGCTTTGCGGACCATTTACAGGAGGCGGGCTTGGGCTCGGTCTCCGAAATATTCGACGCCGAACCGCCTTTCGCCCCGCGCGGTTGCGTCGCGCAAGCCTGGAGCGTGGCCGAGTTATTGCGCGCGGGCGTCGAAGATGTGTTGGGGGAAAGCTCGCAATAAAACCACAATGTCTACGATCAGCGGTCTTAAGTAGAGATAAGGGGGCGTTGCGCTTCGAGGGAAGCGGCGGAAAAGAGGATCAGTGCATAACAAAGGCGCGCGAGTCCCATGGAAAAACTCATAGTGTAAATATTCGGGGTATCGTGTTTACATCGTCAGTGGCATAAAGTGCATCATCATTACAGTTGTTTTTTCGAACGGGATTGCCTCGCGTTTTTCCAGCGCATGCGCAAAAGAATTACGCGGCCGCTTCATCCTGAAAAATGTCCTCTATCGACATGTTAAATAAGCGGGCCGCCTTAAACGCCAGCGGCAAACTTGGATCGAATTTCCCCTTTTCAATGGCATTGATGGTCTGCCGCGAAACCTCCAGGGCCGCGGCTAAATCCGCTTGCGTCCAATCCCGTTCCGCGCGCAACACCTTTAGGCGATTCTTCATCGGTAGCGCCTGTTGCCGATAACCGTCCCAGCGAGATAGGTAAGGCCCATCAGCAGGATGAGATGTGATATCTCCGCGTCAGCGGCCATGAGATTGCTCTGATCCAGCAGCGAATAGCTAAGACCGCAGACAAACCCGACCCCCAGTGATAACGCCATGGCCTCCAATTGGATCTTTTGCTGCATTTCATCCAAGCTTTGCAAGTGGTGTTTATTCGCCAAAATGGTCGCCAAACCGATGGCCAAATTAATGAAAATTGCGCTCGCTGTTAATAGTGTATTATCATGCCATATGAATTGCGGGCCAAAAGTCGCCAACGCCGTGGTCACAAGCCAAGCACCCGTGCAATAGCCGAGGCGAAGGGTATTCCTATTCACACGAGCGGCCCAATCGCCGGATTCTTTTACTTTTTCTTCCATTAGTCTATCGTCCTTGTCATAATGTAAAGTATAGTTTACAAAAAGACTAAAATAAGCGACTTTCGCTTCATCCTAAGGCCATAGCTTGGCGGGAGGTCTACCATCCTTTAAATTGGCCTTGCGAACAGCTATCTTGCCAACACCCCTTCCGATATGGGCACGCCCATGACCGCCAAAGCTTCCGTCTTCATCGCCACCAGCCTCGACGGTTTTATCGCCCGCCCAAACGGCGACCTCGACTGGCTGGACCAAGCCAATACCACGGTCACCGAAGGCGAGGATTGCGGCTACACAGCTTTTATGGACACCGTCGACATCCTAATAATGGGCCGCAACACCTATGAAAAAGTCCTCACCTTCGGCCCCTGGCCCTACGAAAAACCCGTCATCGTACTCAGCCGCAACCCCATCGATATCCCCACCGAACTGACCACCGTCACACACTCTTCCAAAACACCGCAAGCCCTGCATACCAGACTCTCCGCTGAAGGAGCCAAACGCCTCTATATCGACGGCGGGATCACTATCCAACGCTTCCTCGCCTCAGGTCTGATCACCGACCTAACCATCACCCTCATACCCGTAATCCTTGGCGAAGGCATCCCCCTTTTCAGCCCCCAACAACAAGACATTTCTCTGACCCACACCGAAACCATATCTTATCCCTTCGGTTTTGTGCAACTCAAATACAAGACCTTATAAACCTTCTTTTTATAGCGAATACACCGGAGGTCAGATCGAGGAATTTTACTGAGCGGCTTTGCTGTCCCCTGGAGCCACAGGATGTGGCGTAGGGGGATAGCCCTCGGAAGGCCACAGGAAGTGGCCTGAGAATGAGCGAAGTAAAATCCCTCGATCTGACCGTCCCACACGGAGCACCCATGCAAAAACCCAATATCATCCTAATCAACTGCGACGACCTAGGCTACGGCGACCTAGCCTGCTACGGTTCCCCCGTCAATAAAACCCCCGCCCTCGACCGCATGGCCAAAGAAGGCATCCGCTTCACCGATTTCTACATGGCCTCCCCCGTCTGCTCGCCGTCTAGAGGCGCGATGCTCACCGGCTGTTACCCGCCGCGCATCGGCTTCGGCTCCTTCGACGGCAAATGGGTGCTCTTCCCCGGCATGCCCATCGGCCTCAACCCCAGCGAGACCACCACCGCGACCTTGCTCAAAGAAGCCGGTTACGCCACCAAGATCGTCGGCAAATGGCACTGCGGCGACCAACCCGAATTCCTGCCGACACGCCACGGTTTCGATTCCTACTACGGCATCCCCTACTCCAACGACATGGGTCGGCAAAAGGAAGACGACGTCTACCCGCCGTTGCCGCTTTTGCGCGACGAAGAAGTGATACAGGCCCAGCCCGATCAACGCGGCATCACCGAGCGCTATGTCGAAGAATCCGTGCGCTTTATCCGCGAAAACAAAGAAAAACCCTTCTTCCTCTACTTCGCCCATATGCACGTGCACCTGCCACATTATCCGCCCGCGCGCTTCGTCGCCGAATCGGAAAACGGCGTCTACGGGGCGGCGGTCGCCGCCATCGACTGGGCCGCCGACGTGCTCTTCGACGAATTGCAAAGCCTCGGCCTAGACGACAACACCCTAGTCATCTTCACCAGCGACAACGGCTCCCGTGCACGCGACGAAGGCGGCAGCAACGCCCCATTGCGCAGTACCAAGGGCACTACCTGGGAAGGCGGCCAACGCGTGCCCTGCATCATGCGTTGGCCCGGCGTGATCCCCGCCGGCACCGAGTGCAACGAGCTCGCGCTGTCGATGGACCTGCATCCCACCCTGGACGCTATCACCGGCGCTACCTTGCCCTCCGACCGCACCATCGACGGCAAGGACATTCGCCCGCTCATGCAGGCCGAAAAAGACGCAGAAAGCCCGCACGAGTCCTTTTTCTATTATAAACGCAATAGCATCGAAGCCGTGCGCAGCGGCCAATGGAAGTTGCATATCCGCAAGGACGACGAAGAGATACAGCAGCTCTACAACCTCGAAAGCGACATCGGCGAAACCGAAAACCTCTACGAGCAGCACCCCGAAATCGTCGCCGATCTGCAAATAAAAATCGACGCCTGCCGCCGCGAACTCGGCGATGACGCCACGGGAATTTCTGGCGCGAACGTCCGCCCCATCGGCCGCGTCGAAAACCCCGACACCCTGACC
The DNA here is from genome assembly GCA_015660315.1 of Candidatus Latescibacterota bacterium. Lineage (GTDB taxonomy): Bacteria > Latescibacterota > UBA2968 > UBA8231 > UBA8231. The sequence goes on along the minus strand of DQLG01000485.1, from coordinate 8,628 downwards.
CACTACGACCCCGAGCATCCTTATATGATCGCCCTCTACGATCTCAAGGAACGCGGTTAAGGAGAGCCTACCATGTACAAGATCCTCATCGCCGAATGCAAACAAGAAATCTCCACCTTCAACCCCGTCGAGACCCATTACGAAGACTTCACCGTCATCCGCGGCAAAAAACTCTTCGCCGCCAACCGCGGCATCGAGTCGGAGATCGGCGGCGCCCTGGAAGTCTGCGACAAGCGCGAAGATGTCGAACTCGTGCCGCTGTGGAGTGGCACGGCCAATTCCTCCGGATCGCTAGTGCAAACCGCCTTCGACCGCCTGGCGCAAGAATTTACCGAGATCCTAACAGCCAACAAAGACGGCGCCGACGCCTTCTACTTCGTCCTGCACGGCGCGATGGGCTGCACCGAAGAGCTCGACCCGGAGGGTTATCTGCTACAAGAGGCGCGCAAAATCCTCGGAGCCGATATTCCCATCATGATCTCACAAGATCTGCACGGCATCCTCACCGAGCGCATGCTTGAAAACTGCGACGCGCTGACAATCTACCACACCTACCCGCACGTCGATCTGTTTTCCACCGGCGAACGCGCGACGCGCCTGCTGCTGCGCCTACTCGACGAAGGCCTCAAACCGACTATCGCCCGGGTCGTCGTGCCGACGCTCGTGCGCGGCGACGAGCTCAAGACTGCAACTGGCGTCTACGGCGAATCGATCCGCCGCGCGCAGGAACTCGAAGCAAGCGGCCAGGCGCTGACGGCGGGCATGATGATCGGCAACCCCTTCACCGACGTGCCCGAGCTCTGCTCACAGGCCATCGTCGTCACCGACGACGACCCCGAGGCCGCACAACGCGCCGCGCTGGAGATAGCCGAGGACTTCTGGCCGAAACGAGCTAAGATGCAAGCACCCCTAGTCTCGATAGGGGAAGCCATCGCCGACGCCAACAAACTGACCGGCACCGCCATCTTCGCTGATGCCGCCGACGCCACCAGTTCGGGGGCCTCCGGCGACAGCAACGCCCTGCTCGCAGCCCTCGTCGACGCCGACTACACCGGCACGGCGCTTTTGCCGCTCGTCGACGCGCCGGCGGTGCAATGTGCCAAAGCAATCGGCCTGGGCCAAAGCACCACCTTCTCGCTCGGCGGTACTTGTGATCCGCGTTTCAAACCCATTGAGCTCGAAGCCACCGTGACCATGCTGGCCACCGGCCCCTACTTCTTCGAATCCTGGGGCAACGAGCAGGACGCTGGTGACACTGCCGTGTTGCAAGCCAAAAATTTCACTATCATCGTCACGACGCTGCCGGTCTACCTCTTCGACCGCTCACTCTTTTTAGCGCATGGCCGCGACCCGGAAAACTTCGACCTGGTCGTCGTCAAATCGCCGCACTGCCAGGATCGTTTCTTCACCGAATGGGCGGAAGAAAACTTCAATATCGATGCGCCCGGATCGACCAGCGCCAATCTCAAAAGCCTGGGCCATACCATTTGCCAACGACCGATGTATCCGCTCGACGAGGATGCCGCATTCGAGCCTGTAGCACAGATTTTTTCGCGCGACAGAGCTTAAGTAACCCGCTGCGCCCTTGCTCGGTTATGGACGAAACGCTCATCATCCACGATGCCACACCGCACGACGCACCGGTCATTGCCCGCATCGACGCCGATTCGTGGAACGCCGGTTTCGGCGACCTGATGCCCGTGCGGCCGTTGAACTTTGACCGCGTCGAATGCTGGCGTTTGGATCTTGACGCGCCATTGCCACACCGCTGGTGGGTCGCCGAGTTAGGGGGAATCGTCGTCGGTTTCGCCGGCATCGGCCCCAGTCGGGCCCCTATCGACCCCGAACTCGGCGAACTCGACACCATAGCGATCGACCCGGCCCACTGGCGCCAAGGCGTCGGACGCACACTTATGGCGGTGGCCGTCGAACAGCTCAAAGCCGACGGCTACCGCGCCGCGATCCTATGGACTTTAGAACATTACCCGCAGGGCCAGCGCTTTTATGAAGCCCTGGGTTGGCGGCGTGACGGGGGCACGAGGCGCAAGGGCCGCCAGATACGCTACCGGCGCTCGTTCGCAGACTGACGCGCCGCTACCGTAAAACACGGCCAAACGCCATCTGCCAGCCTCGGTCACGTCTTCGCTTTGCACTCTTTTTACTTTTTCCTTGCCAGAGAACACCTTTGACTTTTAGTGTGCCATTAGCGCTCTAAAGAGAGCCGCCGGTCCGCGATAAGGGTCAGATTTATATATTTACTAGCCATCACACCTTCTTTCTGCCCGTACTGGCGGACAACCGGCGCCAACGTACAGAGGGCTCTAGCCACTAAATATTCCGACGCAACCCCCCATCCCAAGTGCAAGGTCGAAGCTCTCGTCGATTATGTGCAAACCGGAAGCGACAAACTCAACGAGGACCAGTTGCAGCGCTTCAGGGAAATCGTCATTGCCGAGATCGCCGAACACGGTTTCTTGCACATCGCGAAACCGGGCGGGCTTTTCACAGCGAATCAATAGCCCTCGTGAACCGCATCCTCCTAATCGGTCCCAGTGGCGCCAGCAAATTGCATTTTTTGTGCCAACTCGGCGCGGCGCTCGAGCTACCGGTAATCCACCTCGACTAATACCACTTCGTCCCGGTGAGGGTATAACCTGACCGGGACGAGTGGGGCCAAAAACAGCAGTAATTGCTCGCACAAGACCGCTGGGTAATGGGCGGCTACCACCGCCGCACGCTGGAGCTACGTTTACAGCGTACGGATACGGTGTCTTTCCTCGACTTCGCCTTACCACTTGTCTAATGGGCATCTTCGGGCGCCGATTAGAAATCGCTTCCGATCCTCGCCTTGACCTCGGCGAAGGCAGTCCCGAGCAGGTGAGATGGGGACTGCTCGCCGTACTCTATTAGTATTTTCGCTGTTATCATCCGCAGTAGCTCAGGCGATATGCGATGCAGAAACGACAAAGCAGGTCTTCATCCTGCACTCGCGTGCTGAAATGGGCAAATACTTATCCCCCACCGACAAATAGGATCGGCTGGAGTCTTTCTTTGCCGATAAATAATCAGGTTTGTACATTTCCGCAGCCTATTGATGGCGCCTGGCCGATACGGTAGTTTAGGCCGCGTACTCAAACTAGAGACCAATAGCTAATGTGCATCGCCCTATTCTCCGACATCCACGGCAATATCCAAACCCTCGATGCCGTGCTCGCCGAAACCGCAGCCGATCTGTTTTTCGGCGGCGACCACCATCTGACCCTCGGCATCGATATCGGTGGCCGCCGTGTCGACACCCCGGCACCGCCGACGTCAGCAGGTTTCTGCGCGGCCAACACCAGGGGATGAGAAAAGAAGGCCTGCTCACCGCCCGACAGATACTAAAGACCGAAAGAGCAAAGGAGAGTTAAAAGACTATGACCACGACCAGCACTGAAGGCGCCCCCCTGATCTACCGCAAAGATCTGGGGAAAACGCTAGCAGAATCCACATGGAATATCCCCAACACCAATGCCGATGGCCTGCCCGCCATAGCGCCGAGCGAGGAGCAAAAATACCTCTTCGACAACCAGGGCTGGATAATCATTCCCGGCGTCTTGGACGCGGACGACACGGCTGAGATGCGCGAATTCTGTTACCGTCTTAAGCAGGAGCCCAATTCAATCCCCGCCATCGACCGCTCACCCATCGGCGGTCCTTTGCAAAAACTCTGTGACCATCCGTTGATCTTGGGCTTTATGAATGAATTCGTATCGCATCCGCCCTACGCGAGTCCTGAGTGTTATGGCTTCCGCATGGAATCGACCCATCTCGATATCCGCGACAAAGGAGCCGGCGGCTTCGGCCCCCACAATGGCAGTGGCATGATGCGTCTGCCGGGCGATACACACCTCTACAATTGCTATCCGGGCAAGGCGCACAGCGGTCTGACCTGCATCGTCTGGGAGTTGAATCCGGTCGAGGTCGGCGACGGCGGTACGCTCTTTGTCAGCGGCAGCCACAAATCTACCTTTAGCGCACCCGCCTCGCTACAACAACCCGACTCGCCGCTCTGGCAAACCTACGCCTGCCCTGCAGGCTCGCTATTGATCTTTTCCGAGGCCACCACCCACTCCGGCACGCCGTGGACCAACCAAAGCCGCGAGCGAGTGCCGATCTTCAGCCGTTACAATAGCATCTGCAGTAAGTGGCACCGGTGGGAACCGCACCCCGAGCTTCTGGCCTCGATGCCGCCAAAACGCCAGACCCTGTTCCGGCCGGTTTATTGCGAAGGCAATGTGATATAAGAGCGAGCATCCATATTCGTACAATCCGCATACAACATTTACTGGAGAAAAAAATGACCACCCACAAAGTCGCCATCATCGGCCTCGGCCGCATGGGCAGCACCATAGATGACGAAGGACATTTCGAGGTCCCCTATTCGGTCGCCGCCGCCACCAAAGCCAGCACGCGCCTTGAACTGGTCGCCGGAGCCGATCTGCAAAGCGAAAAACGCGACGCCTTTTCCGAGCGCTGGGGCGTCGCCGCCTACGAGGACTTCCGCGAAATGATCACCGCGACAAAACCCGACCTCGTCGCCGTCTGTACCGCCGCCTGCCTACCCAAACCTGCCAACAAAGCTCCCGACGCGAGTTTTCGCGGCGACTCGCACGCCGACTTGGCCGTCGCCGTAGCCGATCTGGGCGTGCCAATGCTTTTTGTCGAAAAGGCCATGGCCAGCTCAATGGAACGCGCCGACGAAATTCGCGACGCCGTCAAACGCAACAATACGAATTTCAACACCGGCGTCCTGCGCCGCTTCGACAATCGCTACACACCCGTCAAAGAAGCCATTGCACAAGGCCAAATCGGCGAGGTCAAAACGGCGATCCACTACGCCGGCTCCAGCCTGATGCACGGGCATATCCATTCGATCGACACACTCTCCCACCTAATCGGCGACCCCACCATCGAAGCCGTGCGCGGCGAGCTTTTGCCACGCGACTTCAAAATCGAGGGCAACCACATCCCCGCCGATCCGCTCGCCACCTACCAGTTGCGCTTCGCCAATGGCGTCCAAGCCTGGACCATCCCGGGAGGTTACTGGGAATTCGAAATTATCGGCAGCGAGGGCTCGATTCGATCGTTCGACAACGGGGCCAGGGTCTCGTTGCGCCAACCCGGCACTAAAGAAGGGCGGCGCCAGCTGTGGGAGGAAGTCTCCTGCGACGCCGTCGTGCCCGAAAGCACGACTATGAGCTGCCTCGAAGATCTAGTCGCCGCGCACGAAGAAGGGCGGCCGACACTCGGCCATATCGACGTCACGCACCATATAACTGAAGCTACCATCGCCGTCGCCGAGAGCCACCGCCGAGGCGGCGCCTGGGTCGAGTTGCCGCTCACAACACGCGACCTCTACATCTTCCACGTCTAGCCAATATGGGCCGCCCGAATGTCATCGTCTGTCTCTGCGACCAGTTGCGCGCCTACGAAGTAGGTTGTTATGGCAACGACACCATCCGCACGCCGCATATCGACCGGCTCGCCAAAGAAGGCGTGCGTTTCGATCTAGCCGTCAGTAATAACCCCATCTGCATGCCCGCGCGCTCGGCCCTGTTGACGGGCCAGTACAGCCGCACCTGCATGGGAATGCTCAACAACTTCACCGAAGGCGGCGACAAGCCCTTCAACATATCCGAATACCCAGCCGACAATCGCGACTGGCTGCGCGACACCACCCTGCCCGAAGCTTTCAAAACTCAGGGTTACGAAACCGCGCTCTTCGGTAAGTGGCACGTGCAACCCGCACCCAACCTGGTCGGCTTCGACTACGCGCTCTTTCCGCGTGTGCACCATCGCCACACCGGGCAGACTTTTGTCGAAAACACCGGGCAGGGCGATATCGTCGACGGTTTCAGCATCGACTTTGAGGCCGAACGTGTAAACGAATACCTCGCACAGGACCGCGAAGATCCCTTCTTCATGTATTACAATATCTCGCCGCCGCACATGCCGCTTGCCGACGCGCCGGAAAAATACCTAGAGATGTACGATCCTGACGAAGTCCCCCTGCGCCCCAACACCCTCGTCGACGGCCAGCTCGCCTACGACGAAAATTGGTTTAAAATCTATTTATGGGATTTCCTCTATTATCAGGAGCACTTGCCGCATGCCGAAAAACTGCCCGATGGTTTCGACCTCCGGCACCTGACCGCCCTCTACTACGGCCTCACCACCTGGGTCGACGACACCGTCGGCCGCCTGATGGCCAACCTCGAAGCGCACGGGCTCGCCGAGGATACAATCGTCGTCTTCGCCTCCGACCATGGCGACAACCTCGGTTCACACCACGCCTTCAACAAGGGCCTGCTCATCGAAGAGTCGATCCGCGTGCCGCTGATTTTCTGGGGCGGCCTCGAGCCCCAGGCCAATACCGCCCAAGTCGCGCAGCTCATCGACATTATGCCGACGCTTTTAGAGCAGTGCGGCGCCGAAGTGCCCGACACTGTGCAAGGCCGCGCGCTCGGCCCCATCTTGCGTGGCGAACGCGAAACGCTGGACAAAAACGGCGCCTTTATCGAGACCTCGCAAGGCGCCATCGGCCTACGGACTCCGGACCACCTCTACGGTATGCAATTAGAAAAAGACCTGCGCACGATAAGCGACGACGGGAAGTGTCTATACGATCTTAATGCGGACCCTTATGAACTACATAATTTGATGGGTTCTGCTGATTCAGGTTTGGAATCGGAATTGCGGCAGAGATTGCAGACATGGAATGCACAGACGCCTTGGCTTGGGGATCAAAACGCCGGTTAAAGGGACTCGCGATTCGCGCTAGCTGGCAACGTGCAGGATCAGGTATCTCTACGTCAAATAACCACCATAGCCCGTGCGAACACAGGAGTCTATTCTTCACCCGCTCCGAGTCTTGAGCGAATCGGCCATTCGACATATATTGGCGCCCCGCGTTCACATCAAAAAAATTATGTTCACTCATTTCATATAACGAGATTGCCGTGAAAATTACAGATATACAGGTCATTCCTTTTACAATACGCCGTCGCCCCTTCCGCAACGGCGAGCTATTAGCCGAAACCACTATAACGCAAACGCTGACCAAAATTCTCACCGACGAAGGCGCCGAGGGATATTATTTCGGCGGCTCCGGCCACGGCGACATGGACGGCATGTCACCAGAACAGGCCGCCGTGCTTACCGGTCGCCTAAAGAACCTCGTGCTCGGCCAAGACCCTTTTGACCGCGAGAAGTTTTGGCACTGGATGTGGACGGCACACCGGATTCCCGAAAATCTCATGAGCGTGCTCGATATGGCACTCTGGGACCTACAGGCCCGACTCTTCAACCTACCACTATATAAACTTTTGGGCGGCTGCCGCGACAAAGTCAAAGCCTACGCCAGCACCTATCCCAATATGGGCAGTCCGCAGGACTACGCCGATCACGCCAAAGCCTGCCAGCGAGAAGGCTATACTCACTACAAAATACATCCTTATTATTTTTGGGATCCACAGACGGGGCAACCCGATCGGGGCCGCCCTTCGCATATCAAACAAGATATTGAGGTCTGCCGTTTAGTTCGCGACGCCGTCGGCCCCGATATGGTGCTCAGCTACGATCCTTGGGGCACGTACCGCACCTACGAGGAGGCCTATAAAGTCGGTCGCATCTTAGAAGAGCTCGACTTCTACTGGTACGAACACCCCATGCCCGAATACCGCGTGGCCCCCTACGAAAAACTCTGCCGCGAATTGTCCATCCCAATCCTGTCACCAGAAATTGTCGAGGGCAGCATTTACTCGCGCGCCGACTGGATTCTCCGCGGTGCTTCAGATATGACCCGTATCGACGTACTGCGCGGTGGCGTAACCGGTGTGAAGAAGATGGCCGCCATCGCCGAAGCCTATAGTATCAAATGTGAAATCCACATGAGCGGTTTTGCCAACCTGCAACTTCTCGGCTCAACGAGCGAAGACGTCTGCGAATATTACGAGCGCGGCCTCGTCGCCCCCGGTATCGACTGCAACGAAGTACCGCCATACCTTGATGCCCTCGGCGATCCACTAGATGACGAGGGCTACGTGCATCTGTCGCAGGAACCAGGTATGGGCTACCGCATTAACTGGGACTACATAAAGGAAAACAGCCTATAGCACGGATCTCTATCCGTCTTGCACCGCAACTGCCAGCACTTACAATAGCGAAACGATTGCAATCATTCACTTAGGAGAAATCAACATATGGGCAGTTTCTACGACAATTCCATCCTCCCCCAACACCTACGCCGCGACTTCGACGTCTACGACCGCATCAAAAAAATTGACCTCGACCTGGGCACCTTCGACCAGTGGATGGACCGCGATCTAAAAGGCGCCAATATCTGTTCCGCCACCATCCACGAGTCCGGCCTCGTCTATCTATCCGGTTACGGTTACGGACCGGGGCAGATGTACGATGACCCGGAGCGCATCAAAAAAGGCCAGGACGCAGCGCAATTTATCGCCGACTCGATGATCGGGCGCCTGCACTGGACGCTGGCCTGTGGCGGCGAGGGCGGCGATCTCAACGATATGCTCTACACCGTCAAAGGCCTAGGCATGGTGGTCTCGACCGATGTCGCCTTCG